>DASRSE010000328.1:0-23303 GCA_035656655.1 Pirellulales bacterium | reverse complement strand
GAATCCAGTCTGTCGCGCCGCCGCACCGACGAGCCGGCGAAAACCTGGATTCCCGCCTCCGCGGGAATGACTAATAGCCGAGTCGCCTGAATGACGAATCGCTGAGTCGCGGGAATGACGAATAGCCGAGTGGCGGGAATGACGAATCGCCGAGTTGCGGGTGGAGCGCGGCGGCGAACGGCATCCGGAGCGCCGCTAATTCTGCGCCTGACCCAAAATCTTGCGCAGCGCGGTGATCGCGATTTCGCCGAATTGCCGCGGCGAAATCTGCCACATTTGCGGGTTCATCAACTCGACGGACACCGCTCCCTCATAAGCAATGGTCTGCAGGCGCTTGATCAAGGGCGCCAGCGGAAAATCGCCATCGCCAGGCAAGATGCGATCCGCGTCCTTCGCCCATTCACGCGGCACGCCTGCCACATCGGACAACTGAACATGGAACAAGTTTTCTGTCGTCAGCAATCCAAGGTCTTCGGTCTTGCTCGGGCCGTTATAAAAGTGAAAGGCGTCGAGACAGATGCCGAGATTGGGCTTGCTAATTTCGGCAATGAGGGACGCCGCGGTCTGGAGATTATTGGCGAAGCTCGCGCCGGCTTGAAATTCAAAAGCGAGGCGCACGCCGCGCGCCACGGCCCGCTCGGCCGCCTCGTGCAGCGAATCGCGCAAGCGATCAAACGCCGCCGAATCTAGCGGTCCAGCTAGATCGCCCGCGACGATCAGCGTGCGGATGTCCAATTCCTCGCAAAGCTGCAGCCGGCGCTGAAAATGGGCCCAGTGCGCGTCGCGGGCCGCCCCTTCCGCGACAAACAGACCACCCTGGTAGCTGGCGGCGGGAAGGCTCAATTGATATTCGGCGACCAACTCGCGAACTTGCCGGAGCGAGTGCGATTGCAAGTACGTTTCGAGCTTGCCCAGCCAAAGTTCCACCGCGCGGCATGCGCCGGCGGCATAGTCTTCAAGATCTTTTTCAAAGGGCGCGTGGAGCGTGCAAACTTGCGAAAGGGTGGCGAGCATGCCCCGATTATCGAGATTCGCGGTCGCAACGCAAGCAACCGCCGGCGGCGTTCAAAAATAGTTCGCGACCCTTGTTCCCCTGGTCCAGCGCGGACCGGCTCCTGGAGCGAGCGCAGCGACGCCGCCAGAGCCGCTGGCCGCGGACGACTGTCGGCATTGTTCGCGATCCGAGTCGCGGAACGGGCTCGCGAAGCCCACATTTTAGCGAAAACTGGTCACTTTCTCGCGAGTCCGAGTGTTACAAAACGGTTACCCGCGCCGCTGGCGTTTTCCAGTACGATTGGACGAAGATGAGAGACAGCCCGATGGTTAAAAACAGTTTTGAAGCATCCGACCGAATTCTCGTCTGCCACTTCGAACCCCTTCGTCTGAACCGGGAGCCAAATCATGAAATCGCGCACGCTGTGGGGATTCGCTATCGTCTGTGCTTGGCAGTTGGCCGCGGCCTTGCCCGGCTGGGCCTGCGGCAGCGTGTTGCCGCTGCGTGCGAAGCAAGTCGTCTCGGACGATCCGGCGCTGCGGGCGCGTGCGATCAAGATTCTGCGTGAATCCGGCCCCGAGGGTCTAGACGAGCTGATGCACGAGTACGGTCCCCTGATTCAAGCTCATCTGGAGCAAGGAAATCCGCCCGCGGGAGTATTGACGGCCCACGGACATCCAGCGATGCAGCCGGTCATCCCGGCGAAACCGGCAGGGCTGCAGGCGGAAGGCCAGAAACCGGCGGTAGAAATCGGAGCGTCCGGGGAAACTGGCGCGGAGAAGCCAGAGTCTGCGCAAGCGGCGACGGTTCGCTGGGAGCGGGTGAAAATGGCGCTCGACGAAGTCGGCGCGCAAAAAGACAACTATGTCTCCGGACTCTACTGGTACACCGATTTGGCGCAAGCCGAAGCCGAGGCGGCTCAGCGCGGTCGCCCGATCCTCTCGCTCCATTTGCTCGGCAAGCTCACGGACGACCTGAGCTGCGCAAACAGCCGCTTCTTCCGCACGATCCTCTATCCAAACGCCGAGATTCAAAAGACGCTGCGCGAAAAATATGTGCTGCATTGGGAAACGGTCCGCCAAGTTCCGGTCGTGACCATCGACTTCGGCGACGGACGCAAAATCGTGCGCACCATTACGGGCAACAGCATCCATTACGTGCTCGACGCGCAAGGCCGGCCGATCGAAGCGATTCCCGGCTTGTATGGCCAGGCGGCCTTCGCTCGTCAGTTGGAGGCGGCGCACGGCTTGTTCGATTCGTTGCAAAAAGCCGGCGACGAAAAACGAAACGAAGTTCTGCGCGCCTATCATCAGAATGCATTCGCAAATATCGTCCAAGCTTGGCAGCGCGATCTACACGGCATGACTCGCGAAGCGCTGCATTACGGCCCGCTGAACACGTTGCCGGTGAGCGCCGAGGGAAATCCTAACGTGTCGATGCCGCAACTGCTCAACGTCGCGAAGCAACTCGATCTGCAGACGACCGACGGAGTTTGGCAACAGATCGCGAGCCTCCACGCGGTCGACGCGCAACTCGACTCGGCAACGGAAAGCCTAGTCCTCGCGACGGCCAAACCGTCGGCGATGGCCGCGGGCCGGTTGGCGATTGGCAAATCGATGGTGGAGACGCCGTGGATGAAGTTGCTTCGCAATCTCCGCACTGCGCTCTCGCTGGACACGGTTAAAAACGAATACACTTTGCATCGCCAATTGCACCTCTGGTTTGCCACCGGACAAGCCAACGAGATCAAGTCTTTGAACGAGCGAGTCTATGCCCAATTGTTCTTGATGCCAACCAATGACCCGTGGCTCGGACTCGATCTGCCCGACCAATTCAGCGCGCTGCCGAACGGGGGCAAGATCGAACCGTACTCCGCCAAAGGGGCGGAATAAAAGGATCGTTCTTTGGGTCCGGGCCATTTGCTTATGGGAATGAGCGTTTGGCCTGGGCCTTAAATTTATCGCCGTTTATATTGTTGCCGGTTTTTTTCGAGCCCACTCTCGCTTAAAGGATTGACGGATGAGCCATTTGAATCGGCGCGAGTTGCTGTCCCGGGCGGGCGCTGTTACCGCCGGTAGTTTGGCGGCGGTCGGCTGTGGCGGACTGCTGCTCGACGATCGCGCCCGTGCGACCGAGCCCAGCGGCTCGCTCGGAACCTACGCCAAAAACTTGCCGCAGGTCGCCCATCAGGGAAATATGAAGATGCAGGCGCCGACCCAATGGACGGCCACTCCGGACAATATCTGGGGTCCGTACTTTCGCAAAGGAGCGCCCTTTCGCGCCAAAATTACTCCTGCCCGCGAGCGAGGAATGCCGCTGGTGATCAGCGGGCACGTGTGGGCACTCGATAAACGTCAACCGCTCGCGATGGCGATCCTCGATGTCTGGCAGGCGAACGCGCAAGGCCGTTATGACAACGACGATCCGAAAAATCCGCCCGCGGACGACCTGTTTTTGAACCGGGCACGGTTGTTTACGGACGAAAACGGCTATTATGAATATGAGACGATTCATCCCGGCCGCTATCAAATCGGAGATAACGCTTGGCGGCCCAGTCACATTCACTACTACGCTCAAGCCCGCGGATATAAGCCGCTGGTGACGCAGATGTACTTCAAAGGCGACCCGATGAATGCGCAAGATCAATTTATCAAGCCTTCCTTGATCGTGGACGTTCAAGCCGTGCAGACCCCGAACGGGCCGATTGAGCAAGGCGTTTTCGACATGGTCCTCGCGCCGAATAGTTAATCGGCGCCAAGAGCCCAGTTGTAAAACAAGTCTTCGCGATCCCATTTTCCACCACGCCAGTTCATCCATCGTGCGAGTTCTCAAGTCCTCATGGCTGCGGTAAAAATTCTCACCGTCGAAGACGATCCGGCCATCCGTCGCGGAATCGTCGACGCGCTGCAGTTCGCCGGCTACACGGTCATGCAAGCCGCCAATGGCCACGAGGGTTTGGAAAAAGCGACCCACTCTTCGTACGATTTGTTGATGCTCGATTTGATTATGCCGGGACCAAGCGGCCTCGACATCCTCAAGGCGGTTCGCGCGAATAAGCCGACTCAGCCGGTGATCATCTTGACGGCCAAGGGGGAAGAGGACGATCGCGTACAAGGCTTGCGCCTGGGTGCGGACGACTATGTGGTAAAGCCCTTCAGCGTGAAGGAGTTGTTGGCCCGGGTCGAGGCGGTTTTGCGCCGTTCGCCCGAACGGCCGCAAGACATCTTACAGGTGACGATTCCGGAGGGCATGGCCGATTTGGCGCGGCGCGAGGTGCGCTTTCAGGATGGCCAGCGGACCGAGCTCTCGGAGCGCGAGGTCGAATTGCTCCGCTATCTGGCGGCCAATGTCGGCCGCGCCTTGGCGCGTGAAGAATTGCTCTCGCACGTCTGGGGGCTTGATCCGCGCGGAATCAGCACGCGCACGATCGATATGCACGTCGCTCGGCTCCGCGAAAAACTGCGCGATGCCGGCGATGAACCGCGCATTATCCTCACCGTGCGCGGCAAAGGTTACATGTTTGCCAATCTGCCAGCGGCGGCCGCCGGTGTCAAAACGTAAGAAGACGGCCGGTCGCGACGGACGGAGCCGAACCTTGCCGGCGGGAGGCCGCGTTTCCAACCCGAACTGCAAAGTAGACTCCTGATGCGTCGTCCGTGGCAAATTGGCCTCGTCTTCATCTCCGGGCTCGCGATCGCATTTGCCGCGCTGGGCTGGCTCAGCATCAAGGCGCTCGATCTCGAGCAGGAGCGCGAACAAGGCCGCTTGGACGCCGAGTTAGAAGAAGACGTCCGCCAAGCCCTGTGGCATGCCGACTCGCTGGTCATGCCGATCCTCGCGCAAGAAAGCGCGTGGCCGACGTTCGCTTATCAACCGTCGTATCCTTCCGGCCGGTCGAAAGGGACGGAGCCGCTCCCTTCGCCCCTGTTGACGCCGACCAACGACCTGGTCTTGCTCAATTTTCAGATTGAGCCCGACAAGCGGATCGTCTCGCCCCAGGTTCCTAGCGATAAGCTCCGCAGTTGGGCGGTTAAGAACGGCAGTTCGGCCGAATTGATCGACGAATCGAAGAGCCGTCTGGCCGAGATGCGCCTCTTTTGCGAACCAGACCGGTTAATCGAAAAATTGCCGCCTGAACAGCCGATTGCGCTCGCGCTGCCGCCGCAAGTCAATCCGAATAGCGTTCTATCGCAAATGAATTCGTATTTTGGCTCGACGGGGGTGCAGAACAGCGGCCAGCAAGCCGGCGTTCCGTTGAGTGGAAACGGCCCGCCGAATGGCAACGAGGCCAACCAAGCGAATCCCCCGATTTTGTACTCGCCGCAAACCGTGTCGGGCGCCAATTCGCTTCCCGCGACAAATGGCCCTTCCTCTATAACCGCGACGGCGGGAACTTCCGGCAATCCGGTGATGCTCGCGGTGCAGCCGGCGCCAACCGAGCCCAACGCTGCGCGACCGTCGCAAACGCCGCTGGCGAACAATGGCAATCCGGCGCTCGTCAATCCGTTGCCGCCGATTCCTAAGCGAAATAGCGCCTACGGCAACGCGCCCCCCAATCTGCCGGCCGTCGATGCCACCTCCAATGGCACCGGTCCATTGCAGAACGGGAACGCCCAGAATGAATATCAGCAGCCAGCGGAACTCAATCAAGCGGTCGAGGGGTCCGGGAACTTTCAAACGGCAAATCAACCGGCCTATGCTCAATCGGACAACGGCCGCAATCGAAACGACAATCGCGATCAAGAAGTCAAGAATTCGCTCGACTGGGCTTATCGCTCGCGCGCCTACACCCAATACGGCCAGAATTTGGCCCAGCAACAGCAGCGCTTCAACTGGAAACAAGGCCCGAGCCCTGCCGCCAACAGCGAATTGAACCTGCACGAAGGGCTGGGCAAGGCGGTTTGGCTGGAGTCGGCCCTCGTTTTCGCGCGCCGCGTGACGCTGGATGATAAAGTTCTTGTGCAAGGGTGCTGGCTCGATTGGTCAAAGCTCTCGGCATGGCTAACGAATGAGGTGCGCGCGACTTTGCCCGAGGCGAGCCTGGTGCCGGTCAAGGCGCCGGACGAAGAGGTCCGCGGCCGGATGCTGGCGACGTTGCCGGTCAAGTTGCTTGTGCCGCCGGTCACGTTTGTCCCGGCGACCTGGTACACGCCGATTCGGATTTCGCTGCTGGTGGCGTGGGGTTGCATGCTGCTGGGAGCGACGGCGGTGGGGGTGCTCTTGTTTGGCGTCGTCACGCTGAGCGAGCGCCGCGGCGCGTTTGTTTCGGCCGTCACCCATGAGTTGCGCACTCCGCTGACCACGTTTCGGATGTACGCCGAAATGCTGTCCGAAGGAATGGTGCAAGAACCGGCGCAGCAAAAACACTATCTCGATACGCTGCGGTCCGAAGCCGACCGCCTGACGCATCTCGTCGGAAATGTCCTGGCCTATGCGCGGTTGGAGCGCGGTAAATTGAGCGACCGCTTGAAAACGGCGCCGCTGGCGGAGCTCATCGGCCGCTGCCGCGAGCGCCTTTTCGAGCGCGCCCAAGGAGCCCAGTTAGAATTGCTCGTGGAATTGGATGACGCGACCGCCGCGCAGCCGGTGCGAGCCGATTCGGCCGCCGTCGAGCAGATCCTCTTCAACCTCGTTGACAATGCCAGCAAGTACGCGGCCAGCGCGACCGATCGGCGGCTGCATTTGACCGCGGCCTGCGACGGCCGCTGGGTACGCCTCTGTCTCCGCGATCATGGCCCAGGCGTGAGCGCGAAAGAAGCGAAGCGGCTGTTTCAACCTTTTCGCAAATCGGCCAAGGACGCGGCGAATTCGGCGCCTGGCGTGGGACTCGGGCTCGCCCTCTGCCGCCGTCTCGCCCGCGACCTGGGCGGCGAACTGACGAGCGAAGAGCACGGCAGCGAAGGCGCCTGCTTCGTGCTGAAGCTCGTCGCCGCGCGCTAAAGGCCGATTTAAATTTGGTTCGGCGTTGCCACAAGGGCTTGCCGATTCTCGCGCGGCGCCGCCACCTGGCTTCCGACGGCCGGAAACTGCGATTTACGATTTTCGTTGCGGGCCGTATGTTGATGCTGGCGCGGGCCTCCGGCCGCAGCGCGCGGCGAACCGCTTGCCGCTGGCGGAAATTCGATTCTTCTTTCTATGAGGATGCATGCTCTCCTGGCTTCAGCAACGCGCCTGGCCGCCGGTGTGGCGAACCCTGACCGAATGGTCGGCCGACGACGGCAATCGGCTGGCGGCGTCGATGGCCTATTACGGAGTGCTCTCCTTTTTTCCGCTGTTGCTGGTCCTGCTGTCGCTGTTTGGCTATATCGCCAGCATTTCACCGCGGCTGCAATTGGAACAGGATAAGCTGATCCATCTGATTCGCGAAGAAACGCATAACGGCATGCTGGCCGATCAAGTGCAGCACGTCTTGGAAGAGGTGCAATCGCAAGCGGTGGTGGGCGGGCCGCTCGGCGTCGTCGGAATTTTGCTCGCGGCCATTGGCATTTTCTCGCAACTCGAAGACGCCATGTATCGGATTTGGAAGGTCAAGAACGCGCCCCAGTCGGGCGGGCTCTGGTGGACCGTCTGGCACGTCTTGCTGCATCGCCTGAAAGCCTTCGCCATGTTGCTCGTGATGGGGCTGATGCTGATGGCTACTTTCTTCGGCAGCTTCGCGCTGGGCACGATCGAAAAAATCGCCGCCGATGTTCCGCTCTTCGCCTCGCTCTTGGAATGGGTTCATCGGCACATGGGGATCAACGTCTGGCACCTCATGCATTTCGGCATTGGAATCGCCTTGAACTCGATCTTTTTCACCTTGATTTACAAGCTGTTGGCCAAAGGCCCTGCGCGGTGGCCCGTCGCCGCCAGCGGCGGTTTTGGCACCGCCGTCGCTTGGGAATTCGGCCGCTGGGTGCTGGTCCAATTCTTGGTAGGCAAGAAGTACAACCCCTATGGGATCATCGGGGCGCTGCTGGTGATCATGCTCTGGTTTTATTATGCGAGCACGATTTTGCTTCTCGGCGCGGAGTTCATCCAGGTGATCACGCGCCGCCAGACCGAAGCGGCGCATGGCGGCAGCGCCGCCGCGCAAGCAAACTCGCGAAAGATCGCCGATTCGACCGATCGGCCAGCGACTACAGACTGAACTTGACGTTGTATTTCGCCGTCATCTGGCCTTGGATGCTGTCGCGCAAGCTGACCATGTTGTTCCAGATTTGCTCGCGCTGCTGCGCGCCCTTTTCGACCGCCTCATCTTGGGCGTTGCGAATCTGCTGTACGTTCGAAGTGACCTCCCACGGGGCGGGCGTATATCCCCAGACGGTCCAGTAGCCCCCTGGCCACCACGGGTTCACGTTCATGTTGTAGGTGACCTTATTTTCGAGCTTGTTGACTTGGACCGGCACCCCTTGCAACGAAGCGGCCAGCCCGAGCAGATCGCGCTGGATCGATTTGCCGTATTGCACCATCTCCGGATCGACGCCGACGGTGGAAAACTCGCTGATCTTCTTGGCGTAGTTCTGATGCCACGCGGCCGTCTTGTAATAATCCTTGGCCGTATGGTTCATCACTTGCAAATCAAGAATCGTGTGATTGACCTTCGTAAAGTAAGCCTGAGTGGCCGCGGCCTCCGAGACGGGCGCCGTCTTGGCGGCCACGGCCGGAGCATACTCTTCAGTTTGGACTGAGACCGGCGTGTAGACAAACGTCATCAGCCGCCGCAAGCTGGCATCCGACAGTTCGCTTGACAAAGTCACGGAGCTGGCTGCGATTTTGACTTCGGCTTTGTCCACCTCGTCAAGATGCGCCCCCGCGTCGTCGAGCAGTTCGGCCAAGATCGGCTGGCAATAGCGGCCCGCCGGTCCAACCGGCTCCGTGAAATCAAAAGCGACCGCGCCATGAATCTTGTCGTCGACGTCGATCGCCAGACGCAACCCCTTCAGATGCAACAGCAGCGATTCGACGGCTTTGCGATCGTCCTCCTTGCCTTGCAGCGCCCGCGAAGCGAGCAACCTTGGACCGATCGCCGCCGGGTCGAGCAAATCTTCCAAATCAACGGCATAGAGAATTTGCGGCTTGTATTTCAAGGCCGCGGTTTCCAGATACTTCGGCAACTGCGGGGCGTCGTGCCGACCGCGTAACCAGAAGGAAAAGGCCTGGCGGTTCAGCGGCGCCATGTACCCTAGCACGCCCGGCGCGACCTCGGCCATGTAGCCGCGCGCGGAGCGCAAGGCGCGCTGGCCGGCGATCGTATCGGGGGCAAACTTCGATTTTGGAAACAGCTTGTCGAAGGAGATGTCTTTCGGCTCCGGCGCGACGCTGACCGACATCGTGGTCCCCGACTGCCCGGAGGTTAACAGCGTCGCCCGCACCATGACTTCGACCCAGGGCGGAATGCGGGCCGAACCGGCGAGAAACTCGGTCTCGTGCTTTTGCTTCCACTGTTGTTGGACTGCGCGCGGGCTGGCCATGATTTCCGCCACGCGAATCACGGACAAGGTGTTCACGTCCGGCGGCATGAACTTGAGCAACTCCGGAACGGGATCGGCCGCTCGGGCGCGCGGCCCGGCAAGGCCTACGCAAAGGCCAATCGCCAAGACGCAAGCGAAAAACCGATTCGGTAAAAGGCGCAAGCGCGTTTGCGGGCAAGCAGGCATAAACATCTCCAGGTTGCTGGCCAAAAGTGCGTGTTCAAGGTTGTGCTTCGGCAAACAGGCCGGCCACGCGCCGGGCCGGCAGCCGCGTGCCGGACGCAGTTGCAACTCGGACTCGCGGCGTGCTGCGAGCCAGTCGCCAGGCAAGACAACGCCACCGCGGCGACGAGATGCGGCTAGAGCGGCAGCGCGTAACCAATCTGCCCATACCCATCCACGTAAAACTGCATCTTGGGCGGCGGCGGAGTCGAATAAACCGGCGGCCGGTACGGGCTTTGGTAGACCGGCCGATGAACGTCCGTGTTGCGCAAGGCCGTGTTGTCGCGCTGATTGTCGACGCTGGTCGCAATCGCGTCGCGAGAGGTTTGCAGCATCGCTTGGCGGCTTCGGTTCGCCGCTTCATCGTTCTGCTTGGCATTGGCCTGAGCCGCCCGAATGTCGATGATTTTGTCCTCCAGCTCGCTCGCGCTCAGTTTGGAAATGTCGGTCAGGCCTAACTTCCGCAGGTAGCTGCGGCGATAGCCATCGGCCATGTTGTTCATGTAATAGCCGAGCCAATCTTGCGCGTCGGAAAAGTTCTGGCCGAGCAGGACTTTCAGTTTGGCGTCCCAATCGTCGAGAAAACCCTCGAGGTCTTCGGTCGGCATCTCTTGAATTTCGGCGGCCAGTTTGGCCCCCATCGCATTGACCTGTTGCGGCGTGTAAATCGCTTGGCGTTTGAGCCACTGCGAATACTGGGCGTCGACTTTTTTCCAGCGCTCGCTGGCCAGAATCTTGGCCCGTTTGGACTCTTCAGTCGATTGCTCCGAGGTCAAGCCGAGTTGCGGCGGCGTTGATTTGGTCGTCGGCCCTTGGGCGGAGAGTTGGCTCAGCGCGAGCATGCCCAGTCCGAGCGCGGCCAAGCTCAAAACGCGTAGCAAGTGGATGGTTTGCATAAACGGCTTACTCCCGAAAGGGGTTCAGATAAACAGAGTGGATCGCGCGCCCGCCTTATTTGCTCGCGGTCGTGCCGACGCGCTTGAAGACCACCTCGAAGTCGGGCGACGGCTCGCCATCGATGCGGCCGTGGATCGACTTCCAAACCAGCGTGTCTTTATCCCGAAATTGATAGACGTGAACCGCCGACGACTTGCGGCCGTCCGGCAGATAACGGTTGGCAAGGGTCATCCAGACGCTGCCTTCCAAGCTCCAGGTCCCTTCGCCCGTGCTGCCATCATTGTTGAAGGTCCAGGAGTGGATGCTTTCGGATTGCGGATCCCAGCCAATTTCTTGCGAACCGCCGGTTGAAGCCTTGGCATTGTCAGACAGGGTGAATTCGCGGCGGAGAAATCGCTTCGTGGGATTCCACGTGGCCTTGACGTGAATGGTGATGTGGTTCATCTCGGCGGTCCACTCGCCGGAGAAGAGGTTCAGCGCCGCGAGCGATTCGGTTCCGGTGTTCACCGGAGATTCAACCCGCGTTTCGCGCAAGCTGTCGATTTTCCACTGCCCCTCTTTGCGAACCCACATGGCGGTGAAGCGTTCTTTGCCCGCGGCGGAATGCGATGTTGCGCCGGTCGCGCTGGTGCCGCTTTCGATGGCCACGTCGGGCGTGACGAAGCGAATGGAAACGTCGCTGACCGCGAGCTTCTGCCGCGCTTCGAGCGATTTGCCACCCCCTTTTTGAAGCGACTCGCGAACCTTGTACGTATGGCCGTCCGAGTCAGTGAAGGTGCCATCGGCAGTCCAAATTTCGGCAAGTGCTTTGGAGTCCCCCTTCTCGAGCGCCGCCACATAATCCCTCCCCGCCTGTCGAACCGCTGCCTCGTCGGCCGATTTCGCCGTGGCTGAGGCTGGCTCGGTGGCGGCCGGGGTGGCCGCCGCCGGGGTTGCTGCCGCCTGCGTTGCTGCCGCCGGTTTGGCCGGCGAAGGCTTGACAGGCGCCGCGCCGTTCGCAGTTTCTCCGAGTAACCCGAGACAACCAAAAAGTAGGCCGACGCGAACGAAATCAGACCAAGGGCGCGCTGTCATATCACCGATCTCATGCTGGTGGGGATATTTTAAATGAAGTCTGTGCCCTTCAGTTTACAGCGCCGGCTGGAACCTAGCCAGCAAGGCGGCCGCGCGGCACTATTTTGAGCGGGACGCGCGAGCCCGAACGTGCACGGCCGCCGGCGAACCGGACCCCGCGCTCCAAACGGGCGCGCTCACCACGGCTGCTACGGCAGGCTGCCGGCCAGCGGCCGGGGAATTCTGCGCAAAATTGTCCGATTTACGAAAGTCGGCGAGCAGTACGGGTTATGCGCGGCGTGCGGGATTGTCTCGCCGAAACGATCGGCCGGTTTCGATGATCGATTAGGCAGCGTGGCGGCGCGGCCGCCCGATCGCCCCTAATGGTTTGCTGTTTTTACTGAGAATGGCCATGAATACGCTACGTTTCGCCGGTCAAGCGGTCCTATTGGCCCTGTTGGTCTGCGGCGGTTCGCGCGGCTGTGTGGCGGCCGACGGCGGAGGTTGCTTCTCCTGCTTCGGGAATTGGCCCGCCTGCGCCCGCTATTGCGGCCCGTGTTGCGCGGACGATTATTGCGCGAAGCCGATTCCGTGCGTGCCCTGTGCCAAGAATTGCGGGTGCGATGACTATTGCGGCAAGCCCGCGCCGCAGATTTGCATTCCGTGTCCGAAATGCACGTGCGACGACTATTGTCGCAAGCCGCTGCCGTGCTTTTGCTGGCCCGCGCCGACGGCCAAATACACGTGCGGGCCGTGCGCCGCGCCCAGCCCACAAAAATGAAACGGCAGGGAAAGTCCGGCCTGGAACCCGCCTCCGCGCGGTTTCCCTGGGCGGTCGCTTGATTCAGCCAAGGCAGAGCCGCAGAAGCAGCGAAGTCATCTTCGCCGGCTCCGCTGTCTCGCGTGAAGTCATTGCGCGTGAAGTCATTGCGCCGCGCGTTTATCGCCTTCGCGCGGCTGCGGTCCATGACAGATTTGAAATGTCGTCCTGAACTCGCCAAGGGCGCGATATACCGCCCAGGCGACCGCGTAGCCGCTCAGGGCGGCCATCCAGGCGAGCGGCGCAAGCCAACCTCCGGTTAACCCGCGCAGCGCGGCGGCCATGGCCGGCATTGCAACGGCTACGAACGCGACACGACCAGGCCCGCGGCGCACGGCCGCCGCCCCTTGCTCGGCAACCGTCATGCAGAATTCAATGCCCAGCGCAAACCAGAAGAACATTTCGTGCCTGACCGTTTACCAGCGAGATCGAAAAACTTGCCGTGTGTTTTCCACGATTGCCAGGCGGCCGATTAGGATTCGGCCGACGTCAGCTTCACGCGGACTTGCATCTCTTTGCCGTCGCGCAGGATGGAAACGGTCACCTCATCGCCCGGCTGACAGTCGTCAATGACTGACAAAAACGCATTGGCGGTCAGTGTCTTTTGCCCATTTACGCCGACAATGGTGTCGGCCGCGCTGCGATCGACCGATTCCACATCGTACGTAAAGGGCCCTTGCTTCTTGCGCTGTTTTACGACCTTGAACCCGCGCAGTCCGGCCGTTTCCGCGGGCCCATGCGGAACCATGGAGGCAATCACCAGCCCGTCTTCGGTCTCATACACGCGCGCGATGCCGATGTCGGCGCGGAGCACCTTGCCCGACTCGAGCAGTTGCGGCACGGTGCGCGCAATCGACGAGATCGGAATCGCGAAGCCGACGCCGGTGTTTTGGCCGGTGCGGCTGGCGATGGCGGTGTTCATGCCGATCAAGCGACTGTGGCTATCGAGGAGCGGGCCGCCGGAGTTGCCTGGATTGATGGCCGCGTCGATTTGGATGATGTTCTTCAGCGAGCGATTGTTGCGGCCCGGCAACGTGCGATTCAGGCTCGAGACGATGCCGGTGGTCAGCGTTCGCTCGAGCCCGAACGGATTGCCAATCGCATAGACCTTTTGTCCGACCTTGAGATGAATGGAGTCGCCGAACGTGACCGGGAACAGCGAGCTGGCCGGGGCGTCGATTTTCAAGACGGCGATATCGCTGCTGGCGTCCTTGCCGACGAGTCGCGCTTCGTACGATTTGCCGTCGAACAGCGTGACCTGAATTTCCTGCGCCCCTTCGACAACGTGAAAATTGGTCAGTACGTGGCCTTGTTTATCGAGGATCGAACCTGAGCCGGCCCCCTCCGCCGGAACTTCATAAAAGAAAAAGCGATCGGAGCTGACCGACTTGGTGTTGATGTTGACGACGCTTCGATTCACATTTTCATAAACGGCCACATTCACGCGCTCTTCCGGCGTGAGATCGCCCTCAAAAGCCGGCAAGTCGGCAAACGCCGCGGCCGGCGCGGCCGACTGATCTGGAGCCGAAGCGGCGGCGGCGGTCCGCGCATGGCCCGGCTCGGCGGCAGCGCCCGGCTTGGCCGGATCGCCATTGCGCAAGGTCCAAGATAAAGCCAGCCCCAAGCCGATGGAGAGAACGCATAGTAGGATTGTCTTGGCCATGATTTTGATTCCTCTACCGCGTGTCGTGAAACGATACTTCCGCTTAATCCGTCCAAGTCCGCCGCTCGCAGTCCGCCCGATATTTCAGGCCAACACGGCGCAATTCCATACGTATTCCAAGCTTAAGAAGTTTGCCGCCGACCGACGAGTCCAATACAGATCATCCGAAATTGATAACACTATGGTCCGCCGGGAGTTAACCTTCTTCCCAACCGCAATGCGCGGCGGATAATCCGTCGCGCCCGGTCCGATTATTCTAACAAAACCAATCGCTTCCCTCAAAACGTCGTCGTCTAGGCGAGTTCCGTGGGAGCGGTTCGTGATGCTGTGCCGATTTTGGGGGTTGCGAGGGCCGGCTGAGGCGACCGGCGTGACGTGGCGGACAAGACCCCCTTGCCGGATCGCGTCGCCCTCCGCCGCGGCCTCCGTGGTTCAAGCGGCCTGGGGAAATTTGCCGGATTTTGGTAGCGTTAATTCTTCGCTCTGAATAAAATAGGTGTGATTATGGAAGGAGTCTGGCTGGGCGGGCGTTGTTCACGCGCACCGCTTGGCCATCGACCAAGTGAGCCGGGCTCGTCGACCAGGTGAGCCGGCCTCGCCGACCAAGTGAGCCGGCATCGCCGGTGGCAACGCCCCTCGGCTGCGGCCGTTTTTAGTTTTTGCAGTCTGTGGCATCAGTTCAGGTATGCTCTTCATGCGCAGAATGAATCCTTCGCTTCGGAACACGACGGCTTTTCGTTCGGCGATCTCATTTTCTTCGGAGGCTCTCATGTCTCGTCTACGCTGCCATCTGTTTCTTGTCGCGCCGGCGGTTTTGCTGGCCAGCAGTTGGCTCGGTTCCAGCGCTCGCGCTGTCGATCCGCCGCGGATGGAAACGGCCCGGCTCGATTCCTTTGCCAAACCAGAGGGGGATGTTTATTTCGCGCTGAGCTTGCGGCCGCCGGTCGCGGAGCCGCCGATGGGCGTTCACGACGTGGCTATTCTGTTTGATACTTCGGCGAGTCAAGCAGGCGCGTCCCGCGCCAAGGCGCTCGATGCGCTGAGTGAAATGCTCGGCTACTTTAGCAACGACGATCGCGTCTGCTTGCTGGCGGCCGATCTGAACGCCGTGCCCATGACCGACGGGTTCGTTCCGGCGCGCGGTCCGGCCATGCAACATGCCATCGAAAAGTTGAAGCAGCGCGTGCCGCTCGGCGCCACCGACATGGCTGCCGTCCTCAACGGCGCGGCCGACCGCCTCGCGAAGGAGTCCCAACTGCCTGCCATCGTCTACATCGGCAATGGCTCGAGCAACGGCAATGTGCCGGCGACGGGCGATTTCAAGCTCGCGGTCGAAACGCTGATTCGCAAACAAATTCCGGCGTCCAGCTTGGCGATCGGTCAAAATCGCGACGCCCAATTGCTCGCCGTCCTGGCGAACCATACCGGCGGAAACATCCTCGTTGATGGCGACAAGGTCGCCGCGAAAGACGCGGGCAAATTCCTGGCAAACTCCGCCTGCCTGCCGGTCGTCTGGCCCGAAAGCGTCAAGCTCTCGAAGGACGTGGACTATTATCCGACGGCCGTTCCGCCGCTGCGCTTTGATCGCGATACCATCGTGGTGGGCAAAGGGGACGTCGCCAATTTGCGAGTCGATATGCAAGCGATTGTCGCGGGCAAGTCGGCCCCGCTCCATTGGGACGTCCAAGTCAACAAGCCAACCAATAGTCTGGCCTATCTCACGCAAGTCGTAGACGCTTCCAAGCGCGATGGCGGCTTCGGACTTCCGACGGTGGGCACCGAAGGACTGTCGGAGTTGCAACGCGTGCT
Organism: Pirellulales bacterium; assembly: GCA_035656655.1. Classification (GTDB taxonomy): domain Bacteria; phylum Planctomycetota; class Planctomycetia; order Pirellulales; family DASRSE01; genus DASRSE01. Next base: position 7,392 of record DASRSE010000328.1, on the reverse strand, counting down.
GGCCAATGGAACCGAAGCGCTGAACAAAATCGGCGGTCAGGCGATTGGCACGGGAAATCTCGATCAAGCGGAACAAATCCTCCGCGAATCGCTCCGCCGCGACCCGGGCAACAAAGACGCGGTCGCGTTGATGAAAGAATTGGACAAGGCCCGCAAAGCGAACAAAACGAGCGGTGTGATTAAGCTGATGGCCTTCGAGCAAAATGGAGACGTCGCCCCCGCGGCGGCGCCTGCCGCGCCGGCTCCGGCCGCTCCGCCGGTGCCTGAACCGCCGGCGACCAATCCGCGCGCCGCGGCGCCCGCGACCAATCCGCCGGCCGCCAATCCGCCAGCGAACGGCGCAGGCAGCCTCTTGAAGGACTATCTTCGCGACAATCCGGACGCCGGGCTGTTGCAAGATGAAGAACAGCGCCGCGCGATTGCGACTCAGCTCATTCAAGCCCAAGTGCGCAACGAGTTGGAAAAAGCCCGCGTCGGAATGGCCGCCAACCCGGCCCAGGTGCAAGAAGACTTGAAGCTGCTGTTGACCCGCGTGCGGCTCTCGCCGGACCTGAACGTCGATGTGCGAACACAGTTGAACGCCCAGATCGAAACGATGATCCGCGAAACGAGTCGCCGGAAAATCGAAAAGGATGCTCGTGATTTGGATGCGCAGCGCACGATTGCGGCGCTGAACGGTTTGCAGCAGATTGATGACGCGGTCTTTCGCAAACAAGAACGCGAAAAGCAATTGATGGATCGCTTCAACTCGTTGATGGACGAAGGCCACGCGACCGACGACCTGACGAAGTTCGTCGAAGCGCAAGAAGTGGCCCTGGAGGCGCGCAACGTCGATCCCACCGGGACCGTTTCCGCGCAAGCCGTGACGTTCTCCTATTTCGTGCACGACTACATCCGCCAGAATCAAATTCGCGATGCGTCGATTCGCGGCTACATGGACGAAATGGCCGCCGTCGAGCGGTCGCACATTCCTTTCCGCGACGACGTGCCGATCGTCTATCCGAGCGCTCAAGCGTGGCGCGAGTTGACCGAAGCACGCAAACAGTATCAAGCGGTCGATGTGAAAGAGCGCGGCCCGGCGGAGAAAAAGATTCTTGACGAGCTCGACAAGCCCTCGGCAGTTGAGTTCATCGACACGCCGCTCAAAGACGTTACGGATTTCATCGGCCAACGGCATGGGATCAACATCCAGTTTGACGATAAGGCGATGAAGGACGGCGGAATCGGAACCGATACGCCTATCAATGTGAATCTGAAGGGGATTTCGCTCCGCTCGATTCTCCGGCTGGTGCTCCATCCGCTCGGCTTGACCTACGTGATCAAGGACGAGGTTTTGTTGATCACTACGCAAGAAGCGGCCAACACCATGCTCGTGACGAAAGTCTATCCGGTCGCGGACCTTGTCTTACCCATCAATAACGGCGCCGGCGCGAATCCGTTCTCGCTGGGCGGCGGCTTGGGGGGCCAAGGGGGCTTTGGCGGCGGACTCGGCGGCGGCCAAGCGAATCCGGCGGGTGGCGGCTTTGGCGGCGGCGGGGGTGGGTTCGGCGGCGGCGGCTTTGGCGGCGGCGGGTTCGGCGGTGGTGGCGGCGGAGCCTTCAACTTGCCCGACTTGCAGCGCCTGAACAAGGCCTTCGGCAATAATCGCGGCGCGTTCAATGTGCCTGACCTGCCCAAGAACGAGGGCGGTTTCCGCGCGTTCGCCGTGGCCGACGACGGGGGCCATGATCTGAAGCTCAGTTCGAAAAAACCAATCGAACCGGCCAAGCCAACCGCGCGGCCCGCTTCGATTCCTAGTAATACTGCGCCGAGTACGGCGGGTAATACCGCGCCGAGTACGGCGGGCAATCCTGCGCCGAGTACGGCGGGAAACCCTGCGCCGAGTACAGCGAGTAATCCTGCGCCGAGTACGGCGGGCAACCCTGCCGCGAACACGGCGGCGCATGCCGCGCCGGCCGAACCGCGCGGACAAGCGATCGTGTTGCCGGCCAAGCCAGGCCTCGATCCGTTGACTGCGTGGAATGACTATTTCGGCACCCACGACAAAATCCATCCGGCCGATCTGCGCGAGACGGTGCGTCAACTGCTCGTCCATAAAAAGTTCGCCGAGATCGACGGGCTCATTCAAGCGGCCTTGCGAACCGGTCACGGCCAAGCCTGGATGTACGAAGCGCTGGCCTTGTCGATGCAGATGACCAATCCGCCTCAGCCCAAGGAAGAGATCGAGCGGGCGCTGATGTCGGCCGCCGATTTCGCCTCGAGCCCCAGCGACTTGATGTATCTGGCGGCTTACATGAACAAACTCGGTTTCTCCGCGCGGGCGTTCAAGCTGTATCGCGAGGTCGCGACCCTCGACCCAACCATGCCGGCGGCGTACATGCAAGCGCTCGAAACGGCGAAAAGCTTAAACGACCCTGAAGGAATCAAGTGGGCCTGCACTGGCATTCTCAGCCGCGCGTGGCCGAGCAAGCATGAAGACATCGTCAAGGCGGCCACGTATTCGGCCGGCGCGATGATCGAACAATTGAAGAAGGAAAACCGCGGCGGCGAAGCGGCCGAATTTCAAGCCGCGCTTGAAAAAGCGCTCAGCCGCGATTGCTACGTGAAAATCTCTTGGAACGGCGACGCCGACGTGGATTTGCTCATCGAAGAGCCCTCCGGCAGCGTCTGCTCGTCGCGCAATCCAATCACGGCGGCCGGCGGAACGCTCCTCGGCGAATCGTTCGTCCGCACCGCGAAGACGCCGGTCGACGGCTATTCCGAATCGTACGTCTGCCCCGAAGGATTCGACGGGACCTACAAAGTGCTCCTCCGCCGCGTCTGGGGCAAAGTGACCGCCGGCACGGTGACCGTCGACATCTACACCCATTATCGAACCGAAGGGGTGAAACACATCCACCAGCAGATTCCGCTGGGCGATGACGACAAGCTGGTGCTGTTTAGCCTCGACAAAGGCCGCCGCATGGAGCCGGTTGCTCAACAGCAGGTCGCCAACGCCGTCGCCAATCAGATGGCTTTGAATCTGGCCGCCGATCGCTTTGTGCTCGCCCAACAACTGGCGAACGCGACCGATCCGGCCGCCGTCGCCAACCTGGGCGCCGCGCGCCAAGCCGCGTTTCAAGCCGGCCTGTTCCCCTTCGGCCGGGCCGGGGCGGTCGGCTATATGCCAATCATCATCACCTTGCCTGAAGGCACGAACATGACCGCGACCGGCGTGGTTTCGGCCGACCGGCGGTACGTTCGCATCACCGCGGTCCCCCTCTTCTCGTCGATTCCCTCAGTCAGCACGTTCAACTTCTCGACCGGGGCCGGCACGACGCAAAACCAAAACTCCACCAACGGAGGCGGCGGCGGGATCGGCGGCGGGATCAACTAAGCACAAACCGGGGCGCTGCGCCCCTTTCAACCCATTTTTAACCGGCGGCCGCGGAACGCAATTTCCGCGGCCGCTCGCGTTTTTCCGCGCTCGAGGTGCCCTCGCTTCGGCAAAATCACGATCGATACCGGCGCGGAATCATCGCTCTTGTTGCTTTCGGCGCCAACTCTACTGGCGCTCGCGCAGCAAGCCGGGAAAGACATCGAGGTCCAGGCCTTCGACGAGGCCCCCTTTGATCCGCTCCACGGCAATCGCCCCCATCACGGCGTTGTCGGTGCACAGCTTCAGCGGCGGCACAATCAGCCGCACCGCGCGTGTCGCGGCGAGTCGTTCCAGCTCGCGGCGAAAATGGGCATTTGCGGCGACCCCGCCCCCCACGCAAAGTGTCTTCCAGCCGGTTTTCGCCACCGCCAGAAAAGCCTTCGCGCACAGACAATCGACCACGGCCGCTTGAAAGCTGGCCGCCAAATCGGCGATTTGGCGCGGGCTGAGCGCGGCCGAGCCGGCCTCTCCCACCAAGTCGTGCAGCTTGTACCGCACGGCCGTCTTCAGGCCGCTGAAGCTGAATTCCAGCCGCTGGGCGTCTTTCCAAAAGGGGCGCGGAAAATCGAATGCCCGCGGATCGCCCGACTCGGCCGCTTTTTGAATCGCTGGGCCGCCCGGAAAGGGCAACCCGAGCATCGCGGCGACCTTGTCGAAGGCTTCGCCTGCCGCGTCGTCGATCGTCCCGCCGAGCAGCGTGAAATCGAGCGGACCGGCGCAACGATAGAGGCTCGTGTGCCCGCCGCTGACGATCATCCCAATGCACGGGAAGACATTCTCGCCCGCCGCGATGCGGCAAGCATAGATGTGGGCTTGCAAGTGGTTGACCGCGATGAGCGGAATGTCGAGCGCCAAGGCGAGCGCTTTGGCGGCGGTCAAGCCGACCAAGAGAGAGCCGGCGAGGCCCGGCGTGTTCGCGACGGCGACGGCGTCCAACTCGCCGAGCGCCACCCCGCTGCGGCGCAGCGCCTCGTCGATGACCGGCAAGATGCGTTCCACATGCGCCCGCGAAGCGATCTCCGGCACCACGCCGCCAAATCGCTGATGAAGGGCGTCTTGCGTCGCGACGACCGCCCCGCGGACGACCAATTCTTCGGTCACAATGGCCGCGGCGGTCTCGTCGCAGGTCGTTTCAATGGTCAAAATGTTCATCGGCGGCACGCCCTGGAATTGCTCCGTCGCCGGAGCGGAAGTTTTGCCTTGCAGGGCCTATTATACGGACGGCGCGCCGCGCGCGGGAGGGGCCGCGCCGCGCGTCAAGCGCGGCCGACGCCATGCGAAAATCATCGCGCGCGGAAATCATTGCGCGCCGGATGGCCGCCGTTCGCCGCGCTACCGCGTGGCCAAGGCGGAGGCCGGGCAGAGGTCCGGATAGAGGCGACGGAGCGTTTCGAGCGGCGGCGTCTCTAGCTCGTCGCCCGGTTCGAGGTGGCGGTTGGGCCGGCGCCGCCGGTTATATTCGTCCAGTGCCCGATCGTACCGGCCGTTTCCATAGACCTGCTGCGCGATGGTCCAGTAACTGTCCTCGGGGCCGATCCGATATCGTCCGGTCGAGACGTCGGCTGCGGAAACAGCCGAAGCGGCTCCGAGTCCGGTTGCCAAGTGGGGCACGTTGCTTGCCAACGTCGGCGCCGGCTCTTCATGGTGGGCCAGGATCACTCCCTCTGCCGGCTTGGCCGCGATTCGGGCCAGCGTCGGCACGCCGCGGGGCCGGCTGGCCTCGGCGCCGCCGGTTTTCGTCGCGGGGGGCATGCGGCCGGCGCAAGGGTCCGCCGGCACGGTCGGATTGCAGCCATGGTTCAAGGGAACGCACGACTGAAGTCGCACGGCCCCAGGGGGACAGTTTGTCGCCGCCAGCGGCCTTTGCCGCGCCGCGGCCGAGGCGGTTGACGGCAAGGTGGCCGCCGCGTGCTTTTGGGCGGCCTCCTTTAACGGCGGAGAATCGGGAGGGGCCGCCACGTCGAGCTTGCGATCGGAACGGAAGACGGCCGGTTCTTTGGTCACGGGTTCCGCTGGCGACGTCGCATTCGACGCGATCGGGTTCGGAGCGACAGCCGGGTTCGCCTCGCGGCGCGTATGCAGCGGCCGCGGATCCGGCGCGAGCGACGGCGGAGGCGCGCTGTCCGAGCGCGGCGGCGCCGCCGCGCTCGCGTCGCCTGTCGGCGGCGCGCTCCAAGGCGCGTGGGCGGGGTTCGCCCGCGGATGGTCGGCCGCGGCCGGGCGTTCGCGGGCGGCGGTTTCCCCTTCCGCTGCGCCGGCCTCTTTGGCCCATGGCGCGCCCGCGCCCGAGGCCAGCGGCGCGGGCGTCGTGCCGGCGCCGGGCGTTTGTGCATTCCAAGGAGATTGCGGGACCTTCGCTTGCGAGCTCGTCAGCCGCGTTCGCGAGCCGTCATCGACGCGGCTGGCGATCAGCCGTGCCGGTTGCTCGTCGGCCGCTTGCGTCACCGGCGCGCCGCTCGAATCGGTCGCCGCCGGACGCGTGAGCGCATAAACTCCCACGCCGGCTGTCCCGGTGACGACGGTCATCAGCCCGGCGCCGACTTTTGCGCCGAGCGACATTTTTCGACCCACTCGGAAGGCGCGACCGGCGGCCTTCGCGGCCGACGACGCCGCGCGGGCCGGCGGTCCTCCTTGACGATCTGGCTGAGCCATGATTTTGACGACCAGAGGAATCCAGTGAACGGTGACCTAGGGGATGGAAAACGAAACGGCACACAGCCGGCGCTCAAATGCGCTGCGCCACGCGCAATTTCGCGCTCCGCGCCCGTGGATTGCGCTGTAGTTCCGCGGGGGCGGCTTCGATCGGCTTTTTGGTCAAAACCTCCAGCCGCGAATCTTGGCGAAAAGCTTCTTTGACGCGCCGATCCTCCAACGAATGAAAACTGATAATGGCGATCCGCCCGCCGGGCCGCACGCAATCGGGCAGCCGCCGCAAGGCGATCTCCAGCGATTTCAACTCCTCATTGACGGCGATACGCAAGGCTTGAAACGTGCGCGTCGCCGCGTCCAAGCGCGCGTGCGCCTGAAACGGCACGCTCGCGCGCACCAGTTCGGCCAAGTCGGCCGCCGTGCGCAGCGGCGCGCGGGCGCGGCGCTCGACGATCCGCTTCGCGATGCGGCGGCTGTAGCGCTCCTCGCCGAACTGAAAAATCAAATCGGCCAAATGCGCTTCGCTGAGCCGTTCGACCAGCCGCCAAGCCGGCTCCCCCTCGAGCGGATTGAACCGCAAATCGAGCGGCCCCTCCGCCGAAAAACTGAACCCGCGCTCCGCGTCGGCCAACTGGTCGCTGGAAAGGCCCAAATCCAACACAATTCCGTCGAGCGACGCAAGGCCAAGTTGCCGCAAAAGCTCGGGCAAGTCGCAAAAATTCGCTTGGGCCAATTTCACCGACCGCCCAGCGAGGGTCCGCTCGGCGGCGGCGAGCGCCGCAGGATCGCGATCGAGTGCTAGCACATGGCCGCCCGGCTCAACCTGGTCGGCCAGCGCCCGCGTGTGGCCGCCGGCCCCGAGCGTTCCATCGGCGAAAATTTGTCCTGGCCGCGGCGCCAGCCATTCCACGACCTCGCGGAGCAGGACCGCCACGTGAATCGGAACGTTGGAGTCGGACGATTCCACGGCAGAGGAGGCTCGCGGTGCGGAGGACGAAAGGCAATCGGGGCTGCGACGCGATTCGATTCTAATTCAGACGGCCGCGCCGGGCGAGGGCGCCGGCACGTTCAGATCGACCTCGGCTGCGGCCTCGCCGTCGATCTGGACATCCGCTTCGGCATCGGCAAATTGTTGCGCGCGGAGCGCGGCGAGCTCGCGAAATTCCCACCAGCAATCAAACGGGGTGGGCGCCAGCAGCCCGCGCGATTTTTTGAGGTACCAGAAAATGCCGGTAATCGGCGACAACAAGGTCCAGATCAGCGAGAACGTCATGAACCATTTCGATTGCGCAATGGCCGCGATGACCGTGAACACAATTCCGGTG
>DASRSE010000327.1:0-9003 GCA_035656655.1 Pirellulales bacterium | reverse complement strand
AAATAGGCGAGCAAATCCTTGATCTCGTCTTCGTTCATCGTGTTCAGCAGCCCGAGCGGCATCATGCTGACTGGAAAATCGCGCTTGCTTTCGACCTCTTTTTCGTCGATCGAAATTAGCAGATCGGGGGCAAACGGATTGGTCATCACAATCAGCTTGCCGTTTTCTTCGCCCACGATGCGGCCCGTGACGCCGGTTCCGTCCGTTTTGAGAATTTGGTGCGAGCCATATTGATCGCTGATGACCTTGCTCGGCTCGGTGATGTTTTCAATCAGATCGTGGAGCGTGTAGCGATTGCCGGCTTTCGTAATGTCCGGGCCGATGTTGCCGCCATCGCCGTTGAAATGATGGCAAGCGGCGCAGAGGCCCGCGTTGAAGAGATTCTTGCCGGCGGCAAAATTACGGTGCGTCATTCCCCCCTCGGCAATCTTCAAGACATCCTCGGTGCTGTAAGAACGACCTGGACCCTTGGGGGGCGTGAACGTGGCGCCGCCGTGCTTGTTGGTGCCGGACAGCTCCTCGAGCCGGGCGCGTTCATTCTGCGGAGCAAAATTGGCCAGCGCCTCGGCCCGCGCGTTTTGAATAAATCCCTTGAAGCTATTTCCGCCCTTCCAGGTCTGGGCATGTTGAAACCAAGAGAAGTAGGTTTGCCGCAGTTCGGGCGTCCAGCCGGCCGTGCAATTTCGCAAAGCGAACATCAAGGCAATCTGCTGCTGGTTGGGACGGCTGTTTTGCGTGTCGAACGCGGCTTGGCCGTACCCCGCATTGCGGTTGAGCAGATCGTTGGTCGCCAGCGCTGCGGTGTCATCCTTGGCCGTGGCCATCAGGCCGAGCGTTTTGGAAGCGACCGATTTGGAATCGAGAAACACCAGCAATTGGCACAGTTCGCGATTCAAGTACGCATCCGCCATCGGATAGACGGCGTCGAAGCGCGCCGCTACCTGAGCGCAGACCGCGGCGTCGGGCTTGCCGAGGCGCGTAAAGCACAGCTGATGGGCGCGAACCAGTTGCATTTGCATGTCGGGCGTCAGCGTTTTCAAATTCAATTTTGCAAGGGCGTTCAATAGATGGCCCAGCAGAACGCCATCGGCCGAGGAAGTTGGACCCACTCCTGGCGACGAATGTCCGAGCGACGGCTTCCCCGATTCGATATGCTTTTCCGTGCGGCCCAGGCGCGCCAAGGCGATTGCCCCCTCGATCAGCGTTTGCGGATCCTTTTCAGCAAGCACTTTATCGCTCCAAGCCTTGACCGGCAGTCGCTCGAGGGCGATTCGGGCCGCGAAGCGCAGATTCCGGTCCGAGCTGCCCAGCGCCGGCCAAATCTTCGGCAAGTTTGCCACGTCCGGCTCGCCTTGGTGAAATTTTTCAAGCGCGCGGCGTTCAAGCATTTCCTTGGTGAGCGAGTAAGGCTCGACGCGGTCGGTGCTTTCGGGTCCCTGGTAGCTAACGCGGTAGACGGCGCTCTGCGTGCCGCGGCCGCCGACCGCAAAGTACATCGCGCCGTCGTGCGGATTGATGACCACATCGGTGAGCGGCAAAGGCCGGCCATACACAAACTCTTCCTTGACCCCCTTAAAGCCGGCGCCGCTGGGCTCAAAGTGAATGGCGTACATCGTGCCATAGGTCCAGTCGTTGCCAAACAAGGCGCGCTGATACTTGGCGGGAAACTTGGCTTCGGTCCCAAAAATGAGCCCGGTCGGTGAGCCCGGGCCGATATTCACGACGGCCGGCAGGCTGTCTTCATAATAAGCGGGCCATTTGCCGCTGCCGCTGCGCCAGCCAAATTCGCCGCCGCTGGCGCAGAAATTGATTCGGGTCGGGCGATACCACGGTGCGCCAATGTCCCATTCCATGTCGGCGTCATACGTGAACATTTCGCCGTTGGCGTCAAACGCGTAATCGAATTCGTTGCGAAAGCCGCTGCAAAAAAGTTCGACCTGATGCCCGTCGCGGTCCGTTTTGCAGATATAACCGCCCGGCGCCATGATGCCGCGGGCGTGGCCGTTGGTGTCCCACATCCGCGGCAAAATTTGGTCTTCATCCCATGATTTCATGACCGCTCGCGACGTGGACAAATTCCTCGGCAGCGGCGTGTGATTGCCGCAATTGAAGTAGATGTTGCCGTCGGGGCCGAGCACCGGCGAGTGCGGACCATGTTCTCCGCCGCCGTCGCATTCGCTCAGCAGCACCGGCGTTTCGAAATGGTCGTCGCCATCCTTATCCTTCGCGCGATAGAGACCATGCGGTTTGTTTCTTGTTTGCGGCGCCCCCTCGTTGAGCATGTAATAGAGCGAATCGTAAGCATAAAGAATTCCATGCGCGCCGCCAATCGCCGCCTCGATCGGCTCGACAACCGATTTCGCTTCCGAACCGATCGGACTGGGCGTCAGGCGATACAAGCCGCCGTTTTGATCACCGCAAATGATGCGGCCTTTCTTGTCGACCGTCATCGAAACCCACGAACCTTGCTGGGCTTTCGGCACGTTGTAGAGAAGTTCGACCTTGAAGCCGGGGGGCGCCGTGATTTCTTTCGGATCGATCGCCGCGCTGCTGGCTCCCCCGGGCCGCCGGCCCGAGTTGAAGATGTCGCCCCACGGCGCCGCGCCGTTCTTGCCCATCACGACCGCCGCTTTCCAATCGGACTTGCCGTGCTTGGTTGCGAGCCATTTGTCGCTGGTTTCAATGACCAGCGGTTTGCCCTTCACGAGTTCGATCTTGAGGGCCGCGATCAGGGCGGCCGCCCCCCCATGATTGCTCGCCTCGACCAGAATCTCATTCTTGCCAGGCTTCAAAGCGGCCTTCACATCGGCCTGAGAGACTTGGTCCCAATCGGCGTTTTCCAGGACCTTTTTGCCATTAATGAGCGCGATCGCGCCATTGTCGCAGGTCAGCTTGAGCGTCGCCGCCTTGACCTCGCCGGCAATCTCGAACTCGGTTTTGAAATCGGCCCGCTCATTGTCCTCGGGATTTTTCTTCGTCCAAATCCAAACTGGCTCCGCGAAAGCGGTTACCGTGAACGCGAACAGGAGGAAAGCCATCAGCGACGTTATTTTCTTCATACGATTTGCCAAACGAACAGGGTGAAAGATCGAAGTCAGGCCAGCGGCGATGAGGCTTGGAGCAGAGACGATTTCGCGCCCGCGATTTCGTGCAGGGGAGAATCTGCTGTTCCAGCCGATTAGGAAGGGGAACGTGGAAGGAGCGGTCAAGAGCGCGCCGTCCGCGCCCGAGGGACTTCAAAAGCAGGTGGGTCGGACGCGGGTTTGCGCCATTACCGCGCGGGAGGCGCCAGCATAGCATCCGCCCGCCCGGACCAATTCTCTGATCCTACTTTGCCGACCTCTGGCCTGCAATCATCTCCGCCGGCTGTGGCCCGGCCAGATTCGCGAAGGGCAAGTTAGCCGAGTGAACCAAACCGGCGGTGGCCAAACGGACGCGCTCTGGCGAAGCGGCTCTGGCGCGGCAACAGAGGAAACAGCGAGTGGGGGCCGCAATGCGAACGCCGGTATGCTTTGAAACCGGCGAATTTTGTGGTATGGTGACCCCTGTCGGGCTGAATTTACGGCACTTTTCCGGCCGGTTCGAGCCGTCCTCAGCCGCAACGGCATGAACCAATCTGCCGCATCCTGAGTCCTTGTTTTACACACGCGTCCGTGGCGCAATTGGATAGCGCATCGGTCTTCGGAACCGAGGGTTGGGGGTTCGAATCCCTCCGGGCGTACTAGAGTTTCTGCCGTTCCCTTCGCGGTGCAAGGCAGAGCAACGGGGCGCGAGACGACGCACAACTCGCCACGCGTGGCGGGTTTAGGGCGACGCGTTCTTGTTCGTCCGCCAACGACCGCCACGACGCTTTCGGTGCAAGTTGGTGCGACGTGGTTCGCCTGCGATACGAGGCGTTTGGCACCGTTTTCGGCACTCGACGGCACCACTGACGGCACCACTGACGGCACCACTGGCGGCACCACTGGCGGCACCTTTTTGTCGCGGCGCGGCGGCGTCTTCATTTCACTCGTCCTCCCGTCCGTGCCTGTCGCACGCAGGGCGACGACCTCGTCCCGCTTGGAATCGGACGACGGCGGGGCCGGCAGCAACTCAATCGCCATCGTCTGGTCACATTTGCTGGGGCATTCGGCTCTGATTACACTAATGCAAGCAGAAATATGAGTTGGAATCTACCCGCGAGTCCCATGTAGAGCCAATACCACTTGACCACTTTCTACATAGATTTGTATTTCTACGTAAATATGTAATGAAATCGGCTCAGTTGGCGAGATCTATTCAAGCGGTACAACTTAGTGGAGACACCTTGCATGCAGACAGTCATTTACGTACTGGCTAAACCAAATCAACAATCTCTCCGCGAATACGTAGTTAGGGATTTCAAAACTTACGAGTTCGACGGTTATTGGAACGTCATCCTTGAACACAAAAAAGGCCGAGTCAAGGGGTGGGCGAAAATCGAGCGCACAGATTGCTATGGCAGTTTGAACATCGAATGGGATGCAGACGCCAAAACGCTGATTGGGCGGGCGGTCACAAGAAAGGGGCACCATCCCAACGAGCTTGTCGGGCATTTTGTGTCGTACCTGCTTCGCTGGCAGCGAAAGCGAATCAGTTCGATAGTCGTGAGGACGATTTAACTCTGATGCCGGAGGACGCATGCAAGGATATAAGGCGATCTCGTCTCATCTAGATGGTTGGAACGGCAGTATCGCCGGTTTCGTTCGCGACCTTGACCGACGAGGCGCACGATACATAGCGTACACACAAATCAGCGCTTTGGAGTTCTGTCCTTACCGCTATTACCTGGAATGTGTAAAGCGCATCAGGCCTCGGCCCCAGCCGGACTACTTCACAAAGGGCACTATCTTTCACGCTGCAGCGGCAAAATACTATCGCGGACTTTTCCGCAAACGTTCCGTCACTATCGAATCACTTCATGCCTTAATTGACCGCCACGATAGGCTCGACGGACATCACTTGAAAAACGCCATCACGCTCGCCTTACAGAATGCACATGACGAATGGGAAGTTGTAGCAGTCGAGGAACCGTTCGTACTATCGCTGAGCGATGGGCAACCGCCGTGTATTGGTGTGGTTGATCTGATCTTGCGAAAGGGCAAGCACTATGTAGTGGTGGATCATAAGACTGGTAACAGATTCTACGAGCCAGACGAATTACAAATCGCAATTTACCGCGAGTTCGTCCGTCGCCGGTTTCAGTCACTGTCGTGCACGGCGTTCTTTGACCAATATCGCTGGGTGAATAATCTTGATCGAATCCGAAAGCCCGCCTTTCAAAGGACTGAAATTAAATGCACATCAAAGGAATGGAGGGTCGCGGAACAGAAGCTCGCACGCAGTTACCAACGAATGCAGTCGATCCTAGAAAAAGACGATGCCCCGGGAACGGGCGAATGTTTCTTGTGCCCATTAAAGGACCAATGTAAGAAAGCTTCCTTCAACTCTTACGGTGGATGGTGACATGCAATAGCCCAGGACTTTTAGATACCGGCCAGCCCCGCAACTCCGACGGCATTAGAAAGTGCAAAGATGAACGATTTAACCGCTTGCCGACGCGTGCTAAATTCGGGCGCAAGATCGAGGCCCGCTACGGCGTTCCGCGATGATGGCACCCTGGTGGCACCTCAGTTTTGACGCAACCGGTTGGCGTCGTCTATAGTTGCGTCGGGCGCGCATCGGTCTTCGGAACCGAGGGTTGGGGGTTCGAATCCCTCCGGGCGTACTTGTCGCGTGGCGGACTCTTCTTTGGTTAGCAGGCGTCGGGTTTGACAAGCCCCTTGGGCGCTGCAATGGCCCCAAAAATCCGGCGGAGGGGCGAGGAAATGTCCGCCTTCTTTGTCGTAAGCCCTTGTGCCGATTCGGTTTTGCAGCAAACAATTTGACTCGCCGAAGGGTCCGCATATAATCAAGTCAGCCACTAGCAACCATAAGGCTGATAACACCTTACGAGCATCGGCGCGCTCTAAATCATGAACCGTGGGCCAAAACCAATCCGCCCTTTCGCGCGGCTCTCGATTGCTGCGCATCTGTTCCGCCATTTGTGCGGGCTCTTGGCGCTGTGCAGCTTGGGCGCGCTTGCCGCGCCGTGCTCTGCCGCCGACGACAAGCCGGCCGAGAAAGCCCCGCCGGCCAACCCGGCCGCGGCGAATAATGCGAACGTTCCCTTGAACCGGGGCATGTTGATTAAGGTTCCGCTGCCGCTGACCGGCAACGCGGACACCAAGATTCGCGACGAGGTGAATCGCTTTCTGAAGAAGCAGGACGAAGCGCCGGCGCAGCCGGCCGGCAATCGAGCGGACCCCCGTCCGATCTTGATCCTTGAATTATCGCCCGGCCAAAGCGAGTTTGGCCGCGGCACCGACTATGGCAAAGCGCGCGACCTCGCTCGGTTTCTTTCGAGCCGCGAACTCGATGGGATTCGCACGGTCGCTTACATCCCGCACACGATCAAAGGTCACGGCGTGCTGCTCGCGCTGGCTTGCCAATCGCTCGTGATGGCGCCCGACGCGGAGATCGGCGACGCCGGCATTGATGAAGAATCGATCGGCCCGGAAATCCGCAGCGGCTACAGCGAAATCGCCGCGCGGCACAACACGATTCCGCCGGCGGTGGCGCTGGGCATGCTCGATAAGAACCTGACCGTTTACAAAATTGTGATCGGCGGCGTGAATGGCGGCGGCACCAAGTTCGTCCTGGAAGATGAACTCAAGAACGAAGAGAAGAAGGAGCAAATCCTCTCCAAAACCGAACTTCGCCGGCCTGGCTTGTTCTCTGGGCAAGAGGCTTCGCCGACCGGGCTGGGGTTTGCCAGCTACTTGTATTTGGCAAAAGATCGGGCCGCGCTCGCCGCCGCGCTGAATCTTCCGCCCGATGCCGTGCGCGAGCGCCCCTCCGGCGCGTGGATCGCCAAACGGATCGATATCACCGAGCCGATCAACGCGAAGTCGATCGAGAAGATCATGATTTCGCTGCACGATCAAATCGACACCAACAACGCGAACTTTATCCTGATCGTACTCGACACGGCCGGGGGCTCGCCGGAAAACGTGCCGACCTTGGCGAACTATCTGGCCGGACTCGACCCGGGCAAAGTCGAAACGGTCGCCTTTATCTCCAATCAGGCGTGCAGCGAAGCGGCCATGATCGCGATGGCCTGCGATCATATCGTCATGAAAAACGGCACGACGATCGGCGGCGCCGGCAATACCGCGTTAAGCAAGGACCAATCGCGAATCCTTGGCGCCGTGTATCAAGAAGTGGCCAAAGCAAAAAATCGCTCTTGGTCGCTCGGCGCCGCGATGGTCGATCCGGAATATCGCGTCTTCCATTACACCTACAAGGGCCGCGACTATTACTTCTCGCCCGAAGAGCTGAAGGAGCAAGAAGGGGGCGGCGCAGGCTATGTCCAAGCCGAGGAAATCACGCGACCGGGCGTGTTGCTCCGGCTCAATTCCGAACGCGCCAGCCAACTCGGCATCGCCGAGCAGGTCGCCAATTATCACGACGTCCAAAAACTGTTCGGGTTGGACTACGATCCGCCGGCGGTCGAGCCCGGCTGGGCGATCACGCTGCTCCGCGCCTTGGCTTCGCCGCGGTTGGCATGGCTGCTTCTCATGGTCGGAGGCTGCGCGTTCTTCTTGGAGCTGCACTCGCCGGGCATCGGCCTGGGCGGATTCATCGCCTTTATCTGTTTTCTGATTTACTTCTGGGGACAACACCTCAACGGCACGGCCGGCTGGCTCGAGGTCATGTTGTTCGCCTCGGGAGTGGTCTGCTTGCTGATCGAGTTGTTCATTATTCCGGGCGCTGCCATTTTTGGCCTGGGCGGCGGATTGATGATCCTGACTTCGCTCATCTTGGCCAGTCAAACGTTTGTGATTCCGCGCAATGAATATCAGATCGAACAATTCCGCGACACGCTGCTTTCGCTGGCAGCGGCGGGAGCCGGCATGATCGGAATCGGATTTATCACGCGCCGGTTCTTGCCGCGCGCGCCGGGCTTCAACCGAATGCTGTTGGCCCCGCCCACGAATCAAGAAATTGCCCAAACCGCCGAACGCGAGGCGCTGGTCGACTATCGCCGCTTCGCAAACCAGAAAGGACGCACGGCCACGCCGCTGGCCCCCTCGGGCAAGGCCCACCTCAATGGCGAATTGGTGGATGTGATTTCGCTGGGCGATTTTATCGATCGAGATGTCGAAATCGTGGTCGCCGACGTACAAGGGAATCGGGTGATTGTCCGCCGCGCGGAATGAGACGCTGAGGCAATTCGGACTCGCCCAGGCTGGCGGGGCCGCGGCAAACCTGGAGATAAACGGCCCGATTCCTCGCCAGGACGGTGGCCCCGCGCTCGGGGCACCACGGCGCGGCGCGGACAAATGGCTGCGGCGGACAGCCGCCGGACGAGCCGCGGGGGCCGTTCCCACGCAGACAAAAAGCGATTATCCTAGGATGAGACGGCGGGGGTCGTCGTTCGTTTCCGGTTTTTGGTTGTTTGCCATGGACCCGACCATTTGGGCGTCGCTGCTGCTGTTGCTGGGGCTAGTGCTCGCCCTCGTGGAAATGTTTGTTCCGTCCGGAGGGATTCTCGGTTTTCTCTCCCTCGCGGCCATGATGGGGTCGATCATCATGGCGTTTTCTATGGGTGGGGTCCGCACCGGCTTTTCCTTTGTGATCGCCACGGCCGTCGCCTTGCCCTCGGTGCTGATTCTCGGGTTCAAATTCTGGCCGCATACGCCAATGGGCAAGCGGATCATGCTCAGCATCCCCTCGGAAGCTCAGGTGAAGCCCGAAAGCAACCTGAAAGACTTGCTTGGCAAGGTCGGCAAGGCTAAGAGCGTGATGCTGCTCAGCGGTTCGATCGAAATCGATGGCCGCATCATCGATGCCGTCAGCGAAGGGATGGCCATTGACAAAGGGGAGTGGGTGCAAGTGATCGACGTGCGAGCGAACCGGGTCGTCGTCCGGCCGGCCGAAGCG
>DASRSE010000326.1:0-7190 GCA_035656655.1 Pirellulales bacterium | reverse complement strand
TACTCACCCTTTTTAGTCTCGTAGCCTTCAATGATTTCATTGTCAGGAACTTCGCCATGCCGCGGACAAATCTTGGCGTAATGAATCCGCTGATGATCTGGCGCATGCAGCAGGTGAAAATGGACTTCCCCTTTATCCCTTA
This sequence comes from Pirellulales bacterium, assembly GCA_035656655.1. Taxonomy (GTDB): domain Bacteria; phylum Planctomycetota; class Planctomycetia; order Pirellulales; family DASRSE01; genus DASRSE01. Next base: position 7,048 of record DASRSE010000326.1, on the reverse strand, counting down.
CCTCGGCATTGATCGCTTGCACATCGAGCGCGACCAACCCAAACCGGAGCGAGCCGCGCCAACTCGCGCGGAATTTGGCTTTCGATTTAGACTTGGCGCCGCTGGACCGGCGCGATTTTGTCGATTTTTTTACGGCCATTTTGATCTTCCCCTCACGGCGCCAAAACCAACCCGCAGGCGGCCGGCAGTGCCGCCCGCGCCATGTTCGCCGCCAACACGATCCGCGCCGCGCTTCCCGCAACGGCGGCAACGCGGCGCGCGAAAACGCCGCGACAGGCCGCGCGTCAAGCTTTGGCCGCTTCGGCGTTCACGCCGCTTTCAGCGACTTCCGTCAATATCTTGTCGGCGTTGGCCTCTTCGTCGAGCGTCTCTTGCAGCAAATCTCCGATCCGGTTTTGCCGTAACCGCCGCGCAAAGGCGCGTGCACAGCCATATCCGGCCATTTCGTAGTGCTCGACCCGTTGGGCCGCGGCAATCAGCACGGCGTCCTTCACGTCCGGATCTCCCTCCATGCCGATGACTTCGTCGCCTTCGGCGATCAGCCCTTTCATCGCTTCGCAGGTCTCGCTCTCCGGTTCCAAGCCGAGCAGTTTGAAAGCTTTGTCGAGCCGCGCTTTGTGCCCGCGGGTCTCTTCCAAATGGGTCGTAAAGGCGCTTTTCAAATCCGCGGAATGGGCTGCTTGCGCCATCTTGGGAAGCGCCTCGATGAGTTGCTCTTCGGCGCTGCGCAAATCGCGCAATTGCATCACCAAAACATTCTTCAGATTGGTGAGCGTCTTTTCAGTCCCCAGCATTTTTGAAAACCAAGTCGAGACGGTCATGGCTAAAACTCCAGATCAAGAGGATGAATCGGCAAGCAGATTTCAGCGTCGCCGACAATGTCGTTTGAACCTACGGAACTTGAATCTACGGAATCGGTCATTCGCACATTCGCAAATCGCGCGCCGCGCAACAGGGCCGAGTCGTTCAGGCTCGAGCAGTTTCAACCTTTCGCAGCGCCGGCGACAATGGCCCTCAGTCAGCCGACGGAGCATAACTTCGGCGCACAACTTGCTTCAGGGTGCCCCCGGCAATCTTGACGACAAAACGGTGCGGTCGGAACGGCATGTCTTTTGCGCCGCGGAAAAGGGCGCGCGGCCGAAGCAAATCGCATCGCGCCGCCAAAATCAGATTCGGTTTTCCTCCGCCGCCGGAGTTTCAGGCGGCGCATCCCCCAGGAGTTTCTCCATGGCCAAGTACAGCAAAAGTGCAGGGAAATCGGTGAAAAAGGCAATGCACAAGAAAAAAGCCGGCACCCTCCGTTCCGGCAAATCGAAAAAGAAAGTCACCAGCCGCAAGCAGGCGATCGCCATCGGCCTCTCCGAGGCCCGCAAGAAGGGGGCGAAAGTGCCGAAGAAGGGCTCCAAGAAAAAGGCCAAGAAGAAATCGCCCTGAGGTCAAGCCGAATGCTCGGCTGATGCAGGACGAACCACCTTGGTTGCCGAGAACACGAATCCCGAGCAACCGCGACGGCGAAACGGTTTAACTTTTGTCCTTTCCGAGTGAGGATCCATCCAACGAAGATCAAATGCGGCAGGTTGTCGAGGACGCCGTAACCCGATGAGCGTTGCGTTTTAGCATTCTCCGCGACAGGAGGGGACGCTCCGCGAATTTTCGCGCGAGTCGGTGCACACGACAAAATGGATCCTCGCTTTTTTTAATACTCTGGCGGCTCCGAAACCGCCATCTTGTTTTTCGGCATGAAGGCGAATCCCGATTTACACGGCAATGTGCCCGACAAGGCGGAAGTCGCCTTGCTCTTGATTGATTTTATCAATGATCTGGAGTTTCCCGGCGGCGCGCTGCTGTTCGAGTCGGCATTGGCGGCGGCCCGGCAAACGAGCGCCTTGAAAGAGGCCGTCGGCGAGCGTGGTTGGCCGACGATCTATGTGAACGACAATTTCGGCCGCTGGCGATCCGATTTTAATGCCCAGGTCGAGCATTGTCTGCGAGCGGAAGTCCGCGGGCGGCCGCTGGCCGAATTGCTGCGGCCAGCGCGCGAAGATTATTTCGTGCTGAAGCCGAAGCATTCGGGGTTTTATTCCACGACCCTGCAAATCTTGCTGGAGCATCTGGGGGCGAAGCGTTTGATCTTGGCAGGCGTCGCCACGAATAACTGCGTGCTGTTTACCGCCAACGACGCCTATTTGCGCGACTTCGAGCTGTTCATTCCTGAAGATTGCGCGGCCGCGATGGATCGCGCCGACCACGTTGCCGCGTTGCGACAAATGCGGACCGTGCTGAAGGCCGACACCCGCGCGTGGCGAGCGCTCGGCATCTGGCAGCGCGCTGGCCTCGCGCAGCACGCTCCGCCGGCCAAGTAGTCGGAGCCGGCCTGCGTTGCGCGGCACTGAAGGAGGCCGGGCGCTGACCGCGCTTTATTCCCCTGTTCCGGCACGGGCGCGGCCACACAGCGCGACGAGCTCGTTCGTCCGGTCGCGGAGAATTTCCGGCGCGGCCTGTTCGCGCAGCGACCCTTCTAGCCGAGCGGCGCTGGCGGTTAATTGCGGAAACCCATAACCGCCGGCCGAGCCTTTCAATTGATGGGCCGCCATTTGCAAAGCGTCCAACTCGCCGGCTGCCCACAGCCCGGCCAAGCAGCGCGCGCGGTCCGGCATTTCGCCCACGAACATCTCGACCAATTCACCCAAGTCGGGATCGGCCGCCAATGTCGAATAGAGCGGGGCCACCGGCGCCGGTTCCATTTGCGAAGAAAATGTCGCCATGCTTATTTTTCCTTGACGTAGACGATCGGCCGGTCCACGGCGCGGCCTGACAACCAGGGCAGCCATTCGCCGCCATTCGTGCCGGGCCAGCCGTATTGAACTCTAGCTTTTTTTAAGCGTCCGCAAGGTTCCAAAATCACCCTGTTTTTTTCTGATGAAAAGTCCCGTTGCCGGCTTTGCTTTTCCGCCGCTGAAGGACGACCGTCGCGGCTCATTGAGCCACACGGTCGGGTGGGAATTCTCGGGTCGGGCGCGAATCCTCGGGCGCGAATGTAGGGGCGCGAATGTAGGGTGGGACCAACACGGCGCAGCCGTGTGCAGGCCCACCAAGGTCCGTGGCGGCGCGCTGGCCGACCCGCTGGCGCCCGTTTGTGCGCCCGTTTGTGCGCCCGTCCCCGCGCTCATTTGCGCGAATCGTTTCCACCCGCATTGGTCCGCAACCGCTTGCGCTGGTGGGCCGGCATTCGCGGCGCGAATTGGTCCCACCCTACGGCTGCCTCGCCCCGCTTCCCCCAATTTCGCAGCGCTCTTCGGCATTTAGCATTTAGCAATTCGCATTCAGCATTTCTCACAATTCCCGCCAGCACCCCCACGTCCTCCTCGGTGGGCCTGCATTCGCTGCGCAAATTGGTCCCACCCTACCTCGTTCCGCGGCGAAAATGTCGCCATGCGCTCGCAAAACTAGGGGCGCGCGGCCGCGACGATTTTCCACTCGCCCCACAGCCGCGGCGTGAGCTCGGCTTCGCTGGGCACGTCGGCTGTGATCGCGGTCGCCTTATTCGCCCAATAGACGCGCTGCGTCGTGTGGCCGTCCGCGCCGCGAAGAATGCCGATGTCCGCGCGATACGTTTTGCCAACTTCCGGCTTCCAGTGAAGCGCGGCGAGCGCGATGCGAATTTCATAATTGCCCCCCTTATCGGTCGCCAATTCCACCGCGCTGCTGACATCTTCCACGGCGTCGATGTGAATCGTGCGCCACGGACTGCTGAAGGCGACCGGCTCCGCGACGCCGGCCACTTTCGCCCGGTACAAGAGCGCACGCGTTGCGCCTTTCACCTCGGTAATGAGCAGCCGCTCGTCGCCCGCTCCCGCGACGCGGTCGGCCGGCAGATCAGGGTTCGTGCCGAGCATCAGATCGAGGCAACCGCCATGCTTGAACAGGGCGTTGGGCGTTTCGCCGCTGTTTTTGAGCAAATCCTTTTCGGTCGTTTGCCAAGCCGCATACAAATCGGTCGCGGTCACGGCGACTGCTCCCTGCACCTCGTACGGTCGTGAATCGCTGTTGAAATTCGCCTTGGTCCCGCGGCGATCGATGAATGCCCAATCCGTATCGAGCGGCCAATCGTTCACGCGGCCGTCCACGTGCGGAGGCGTCTGGCGGAACGCAACTCGCAACCGGCTGTTGCCGCGCCGGCGCTGCCGCGCCGCTTCCGCTTGCGCAAACCAATCGCGGGCTCGCTCAAGCTCCGCGGCAGTGACGCTGAGGGTTGATTCGGGCAGGGCGCGCAACGTGTCGAGCCCGTCCACGCGCATGAGGCTCGTGCGGCCGCCATCGACCAGATAGACGTTGCCGTCTTTCGTTTGCGTGATGCTCGGCCAGAAATTCTCATCGTGGAGCGAAACGTCTGTCACATCCATGTTGCGAATCGCGACCGGCGCGCCCCAGTTCGGACGGAGCCGGATGTCGTTGAATAGCGTGCCGACGAAGAGGCCGTCCGCGGTCAGCAGATACATGTTCCCCATGTTGCCGTTGACGCAAAACAGGGGGCCGACCTTGCTCTGCACCCAACCGCCGAGCAGACGCGTTGTGCCGACCAGCTCGCCAGCTCGATCGGGCACGGCCGCTTCGTGGCTGGCGTGCAGCCCGGGCCACGCGGAAGGATAACTCCAGCGCGGCTCGCCGTGGAACTTGCCGCCGGGTCCATAAGGCGAAAACGGCTGCGAGGCGTTCGTGGTGATGGCCCAACCGCTTGGCTCGACCAACGATTGATCTCCGCCGCTCGAAACCGTCGGACCGCCGGCCGGACCGAGATCGTCGAACTTGTGCAAGTCGTAATGGGGCAAGCCGCGGTCGTCGAACGTCGCTGCCAAGCGCGCATTGAGCGAACCGAACTGTGCGACGACTACCGAGAGATCGTTCATGACGGTCACGCCGCGACAGGTTTTTTTTACGAACTGCACTTCGTCCGGCTGCGGCTGGCCATCGTGATTCAGGTCGGTCCAGACAAAGGTCGCCTGGCCGTGGTCGTTGGGGTGTTCGTTCTCCGGCTGCGTTTCCTGCGGCCACCGTGCGCGGAATGGCGCACTGCGCAACACGGCCCAAGCGTGCGCATTGCCAACGGCGGCGACCAACTCGGCGGCGTGCGGGCGATCATGCCAAATAAACGCCACGTCGTCGCCGTTGGTCGGGTTGTGCGTGTAACAACTGGTGAAATAGCGGTCCGCCGGCCGCGCCGGCGGATAGAGGGGCGTGTCCGGCGAGTAATTGCCGCAAGGGCCGCCGAGCAGCGGATTGGGCCGCGCGAACACCCGCACCAGTTGATCTTGGCCCGTCGTCCAATCCAGCTTGAATTCAAGCCCTTTGTAATAAAAGCGGGTACGGTCTTGCGGATCGAGCGTTCCGCCGCCGCCATATTCGGTGGGGCCATAAAACGCGCGGATCAGCTCGCCGGTCGCCGACCAGACCGACACGCGGCGCGGCGAGTTGTCCGTCTCTGCCACCCAGACGCGCCCTTGCGAGTCGATCGCCAGCCCATTGGGATTGTTCATCCGCAACGGGTCATAGGGGCCGATTGCCGGCGCGCCATGCTTGCCGATCGCACGCAGCAACTTTCCGGCGGCGGAAAAGACTTTTACTTGATGTGATTTTCCGCGATCGGCGATAAAAACGTTTCCCCCGGCGTCGATCGCGATCTGCCGCGGATCCTCAAGCTCATCGGCCAGGACGGTTTCGGGCGTTCCGGAGACGGTCGCGAGCCGCACGAGCTTCTGGCCGCTGAGCACGAGCAAGCGCCCCTGGGAGTCAAACGCCAGCCCGCGCGGGTTGTCGAGATGGATCCGGGCGGCGATTTTCTTCTCTTTCACATCAACCACCAGCAACTGGTCTTGGCGCACCAGCGAGCAGACGAGTTGGCCACTGTACGCGGCGATGCCCCCCAGGACGAAGATTTTGTCTCCGCCATCAAAGCCTGCCAGAACCGGAGGCGCTTTCTGTCGCAGCTCGGGTTTGGCGTTGGGGTCATATTCGGTCCCAAGTTTGTCTTTGAGAATTGGCTGGTCGGTCAAGGCGCGGGTTTTTGCCGTGAGCCGCAATTCGCCTTCCCAAACCGAGCCGACATAGGCGATCTGGTCGGCGATGGCGTCCGGCCCCAAATCGACCGCCAGGGTCGGCGCGCCGGTCCAATTTCCGCCGACCCAACCTTGGCCGCCGAGCTTGGTCCCATCTTCATGCAGCCATTGAAGCCCATGCCCGCCTTCGGCGACAAACGCCCCCATCATCACCAGCGGTTGGCCATCGGCCGTTTTGCTGCCAGGGACCACGGCGATGCTCGAGGGAGGAGTGTGGGTCGTCAGCCAGCAACCGGTTCGATCGGCCGTTTCCCAAGCCGGCTTGCCTGCCGAATAAATGCTGAACTCGTAATGCAATTGGAGCGGATCATGCACGAGGCCGCGAACCTTGTAGGCGCCCGGCGCGACCAATCGAGTGGGAATGTGATAGACGCCATGATGGGCGGCCTCCGGGTCGCGGAGCAAGTCGTCGCTGCCATCCCACCACGCGGTGTTCTCGCCGGCAGGAAAGGGAGTTTCGCTGACCAGATTGCGAACGCGGCGGTTTTGAGCGTCTTCAATAACGAGGGTTACGAGGCCCGGCCGATCGAGTTTGAATTTCACCGCGATGGGAGGCGGTTCTTCGTGCGGTTTGGGCAAGACGAGGGTCGCCACCGGGCGATCGGCGAGGGGGGCCAGCGCCAGGCATTCGCCCAACCAAATGCGGCGGCCCCCTTTGACCTTGTCCGCCAGATGCGGATGTCCCGACTTCGCCCCCTTCGTGACGCGCAACCGAATCGCGCGGCTGGCGATCGGTTTGTCAAACGCAATAAAATACGGCGCCAGCTGGATTGGGTAGAGCGAATCCATCTCACTTGCCGCGCCAACTTGGCGCCACTCGCTGTCGGGCGCATCGCGCAGATTCTCGCCGGCCGCGCCTTCAAAGGCCTCGACCGCAACCTCGGAAAAACCGACCCACAGCAAGCAGACGCCATTAAGCGTGACCGGCTGTGGCC
>DASRSE010000325.1:0-14568 GCA_035656655.1 Pirellulales bacterium | reverse complement strand
CCGGTTCGATCTTGGCGAAAGAGCGAATCGATCTCGAACCCTTGCTCGTGCAAATCGCCGAGCAAGGTGTTGATCGAGCGGACCTCATGCAGTTCGATGATGTGCAGTTTCTGCGCGGCGCTGTTTTCCGCCGCGGCGGCGCCGTTCAGTGCGGCGCCATTGCTGCCAGGCTTCGCCCCGTCTTTGTCCGCCGCGTCCGGTGGCTCGGCTCCGCCCACCGCCGACGTGTCGCCCACGGTCAGCTCGCCGCCGGCCGCTTCTTCTTGCGACTTCACAAAGGCTTCGACCTCGTCGCGGCGGACGAACCAGCGCGATTGGTTCCCATAGAAGACGTGAAAGACAGGCAGCTTGCCGCTGGCCGGATCGCGGCGCTTCGCATGGTCGCGGAGGCTGATGCCGCGCCGCTCGAGCGCGATCAGCGAGTCTTCCAAGGCGGCCAACGTCCGCGCCAGCCGCGCCATCGCTTCGCCTTCGATCTGGCGGCCGTCGCCTGGCTCAAACACGCCTTCGCCCAAGCCCAGGTCGAGCAGTTGGCGCTTCATTTCCTCTTCGGTCTGGACATAGTACGAACGCTTCTTGTTTTTCACGCGAAACAACGGCGGCTGCGCGACAAAGATGTGTCCGCCGACGATCAAGTGCTTCATCTGCCGGTAAAAGAAGCAGAGCAGCAGCGTGCGAATGTGCGAGCCATCGACGTCGGCGTCGGTCATGATGACGACTTTGTTGTAGCGCCGCTTGCTGATGTCGCCTTCGTCGCCGATCCCGGCGCCGATCGCCGAAATCATGCTCCGCACTTCTTCGTTCGCCAAGACTTTGTCCTCGCGCGATTTGTAAGCGTTGATGATTTTGCCGCGCAGCGGCAGCACGGCCTGAAACTCGCGCATCCGGCCCGCCTCGGCCGAGCCGCCGGCCGAATCTCCCTCGACCAGATACAACTCGCAGCGGGCAACGTCCTTGCTGGTGCAGTCGCGGAGCTTGCCCGGCAGCCCGCCGCCGGCCAGCGCGCCCTTGCGGTCGCGCAGCAAGGCCTTGGCCTTGCGAGCCGCTTCACGGGCTTCGGCCGCCAGCACCGCCTTCGAGACGATCACCTTGGCGACCTTGGGATGCTCCTCCAGATACGAAGCGAGAAAGTCTCCCACCGCCGAATTCACGATCCCTTCGACCTCAGGGTTGGTCAGCTTGACTTTGGTCTGCGACTCGAATTTTGGCTCGGGAACGCGGACCGAAATCACAGCGGTCAGCCCTTCGCGAAAATCTTCGCCGCTGGGGGTGATGTCCTTGAAGATCTCGAGTTTTTTGCCATAGGCATTCAAGGTCCGCGTCAAGGCGGTGCGAAATCCGGTCAGATGCGCGCCCCCGTCGATCGTGTTGATGTTGTTGACGTAGGAATGGACGTTCTCCGTATATTCGTTCGAATATTGAAACGCGATTTCAATTTCGATTTCATCCTGGGTGCGGTGGACGTAGATGATGCCCGGATGAGCCGGATCGGTCGCTCGGTTCAGATACTCGATGAACTGCAGCAGCCCGCGTTCATATTGAAACGTTTCTCCGTCGCCGGTCCGCTCGTCGCGAAAGACGATCTTCACTCCCTTGTTCAAAAACGCCAGTTCTTGGAGGCGGCGGTGCAGGATGTTGTAATCGAACTTGACAGTGGTGGCGAAGATTTGGGGGTCGGGCTTGAAGGTTGTTTTGGTGCCGGTGGAGTCGGCGCGGCCGAGGCGGCGGACCGGTCCGGTCGGGACGCCCCGTTCGTACTCTTGTTGAAAGACGTGCCCTTCGCGGCGGACTTCGACCTCGCACCACTCGGAGAGGAAGTTGACCGTCTTGACGCCGATCCCGTGCAGTCCGCCGGAGGTTTTGTAGGCTTGCTTGTCGAATTTGCCGCCGAATTTGAGGACCGTCATCACCCCTTCCAGCGTTGACACCTCGCGGCCGAGTTCGTCGCTCAGTTGTTTGTGGATTTCGACAGGGATGCCGCGCCCATCGTCGGCAATCGCGATCGAGCCGTCGACGTTGATCGTGACGCTGATTTCGTGCGCATGGCCGGCCATCGCCTCGTCAATCGAGTTGTCGACCGTTTCGTAAACCAAGTGGTGCAAACCGCGAATGCCGGCGTCGCCGATATACATGCCGAGCCGCTGGCGGACGTGCTCCAGATCGCTCAGCTTCTGCATCTGCTCGGCGCCATACGCGCCTTCGACGGCTTGCCGCTCGTACTCGATCGGGTTCTGCTGGTCAGGATTCGGATTGGACTCGGGAGTGGGCTGCGATTCTGCGGACATAGTGATTCTTTTTCCGGAGGACAGGGCCGGCGGCCTCGGAATCAATCCAAGAACGCCGAGAACGCATACTTACTTTCGGGTGGCAATGCGCCGGCGGTTGAACCACGCCGGCGAAACATCTTTCAACGTGGCCCCGGCGGAGCGCTTTGTCCCGCGCGGCACGCCCGGCGGAGATTGCGCCGCACGGACTGGGCCAATCGCCGCCGTGCGGCCAAGGCTTGATTTCAATCGAGGGCGGCGACCTTAAAACGCAGGTTCTTGATTTTCTGGTCGGGGACGAGCTCGGCGAGCTTGTTCAAAATTGGCTGCTTCTGAAACGTGAGTTCTTGCAGGAGGAGCGAATTGGCCACGAAGACTTCGAGCGTTCCGCGTTTGATCTCGCCCACCCGGCTCTGCGTTGAAATCTGCTCGCCGGCGGCGGCCTGCCAAGCGGAGGTCAACGCCGCGCAAGTGCGCTCGCGCGCGTAGCCGCGCTTCGCCAGCAACTGCGACAGAATCTCCGAAATCGGTTGGGGTCGTCCGCGGGCCATGCAAAAACAGGTCTCCCTTCGCATCGTTCGATTCAAAAACTCACGCCGGCCAGCCCAACTGGTTCGCCGCGAGTCTGGTCAACAGGACCCCTCGTTCATGAACGCAGGGGGCTCGGCCAACGGCGTGTCGTGTTTTACTGCCGATCTCGGGCCAGCGGCATGATGACATAGCCATAGCCGTCGTCGGTCGAACAAACCGCCGCGCTGTCGGAGTCCTTGAGCTCCAGCGCGAAGGTCTTGGCGGGATCAAGAACCTTCAAGAAATCGCCTACATAGCGCGGATCGAGTGAGATCACCAAGGCCGTGCCGGTGTAGTCGATCGGCAGTTCGATATGCGACTGGCCCACCTCGGCCGCCTTGCCTGTCAAGGTCGCCGTGCCATCGGCAAAGCTGAAGCTGATGCCGCGGCTTTCTTCGCTGGTGGCGATGGCGGCTTGGCGAACGGCGGCATAAAACGGCCCAACCGAGAGGGGAATCCGGACGGCATCGGTCCGCTTCGGGAAAACGTCGCGCCAGCGCGGAAAACGCCCCTCGAGCAAGCGCGTGTAGATCGTGACGCGCTCGCTTTGAACGAGCACATCGTTGCCGCGGGCCGAAATGCGAATCTCTGGGTCGGTGTCGGACAATGAGCGATCGATCAGATGCATCGCCCGGGTCGGCACAATCGTTGTGATTTCGCTCGTCTCGTGCCCGCCGGTGCTTTTGGCGGCGCCTTCCATCTTCGCCAGCCGCCGCCCATCGGTCGCGACGGCCAGCAGTTTGTCTCCGGTCATTTCCAACAGCACGCCGCCGAGCGCATACCGATTGCTTTCGTTGTCGGTTGCGAACACGGTTCGACGGATGATCTCTTTCAAGAGCCGAGCCGGCAACTCGTGATAACTTTGCTCGTTAAACGAGGCGACGGTCGGAAATTCGTCGGGGTTTTCGGCCGGCAACTCAAACTTGCTCCGCTCGCCGCGGATCGTCGTCCCTTTGTCGGTCGTGTCAATCCGCAGCGTCTCATCGGAGTTCTCGCGCAAGATCGAGCCAAACCGGCTGACCGGCAAGACCGCGCTGCCGGGGCTGTCGACCGCCACATCGGCGACTTGCACGCGAATGCCGATTTCCAGATCGGTGGCGAGCAAAGTCGCCCCTTCCTTCGTAACGTCCAGCTTGACATTTTGCAGAATCGGTTTGGGACTCCGAGCCGGAGCCACGGCCGCCGCCGTTTGGAATGCAGCGAGCATCTTCTCGCGATTGCAACTGATCTTCATGGAGATCCTTTCATGGGACTGAAAACGGGTTTGGCTCCAGCGGCCAGCATTAGTCTATTAAGAAGTTTTTAACTCAGTAGTAGTAATAAGCCGCGGCGGCTGACTGTTAGCGGGCGATGCGCCCGGCGACAGAACCGCAGCCCAAGCCTCAGGTTAGGCCGATCGGCATGCCCCAAGATGGGTGTGGAAAACCGGTTGCTACGCGGTTCAGCGACGGTCCGTCCGCTGTCGCTGGGCGGCCGCCGCAAACCGACGTCGGAGCCGCGCGTTTGCAATGCTCCAAAACCGGCGCGGCAGCAACATTCGAGCGACAGGTTTTCCCCACTTGAATTTCGAGGTTCGAGGAGCGGATAAAAAGGGCGTTCACCATAAAAATCGGCACGCTGCGAGCGCGCCTCTGATCCGGCGGAAAACTTCAGACCAGCGCGATCAAGCGCCGCAAGTCGGCGGCCGCGCGCCGCGCGGCAGGGTCGGTCCGCACCCGCTCTTCGGTCGAACGAAAACTATGCAAAATGGTCGTGTGGTCGCGGCCGCCAAAATAGCGGCCGATCTTTTCCAAGCTGATGCCGGCCAACTCCCGAGCCAGATAGATCGCGAGGCCACGCGCCAGCACGACGCTGCGCTGCCGCGACGGGCTGCGCAGATCAGCCAGCTTGAGCGAAAAGTATTTGGCGGTCACCTGGGCCAAGTCGCGGAGCAAAGGCCGCAAGGGCGCCGCTCGCGTGGCCAGATATTTTCGGACCAGCACAGGCGATATCGGACCCTCCGCCAACTTGGCTTGCGCCGCCAGTTCGATCACGGCCGATTGGAGCTCCGGCGCGGTCCCTTTGATTGTTTCGCCCAGCAGCCGCGCGGCGCCGGCGGGCAAGACAATCGCCCGGCGGCTCGCAAATTGTTTGACGATCTCGGGACGCGTTTCCGGTCCCGGCGGCAACAACGGAACGGCCAGCCCTGCCAGCAACCGGCCTGCCAGCGGCGCGGCGAGTTTGGGGATTTGCGTCGGCAGGTTGCGGGCCGTGATCACGGCGATTCCGCCGTTCGCCTCGAGTGCGTCGAGCGTCAGCAACAATTCGATCTGGGCCGCCGGTTTGCTCGCCAATTGAGCCAGATCGTCCAGGATGAACAACTCCAGATTGTGAAACCGGGCGCGGAGCCGCATCGTCTCGGCGGCGTCGGCGGACAGCGCGAACGTCCGCGCGAAATCGCTCCCTGAAATCACCACGGCGCGCGTCGCCCATTCGGCGGTCGTCGGCAGCGGCGAGCCTGCCACGGCCAACGCGCTGATTGCGGCTCCGCTCGCCGGCGGCTCCAGCTCGCGTTCTTTTCGCCAGCAATCCAGCAAGCCATGCGCGAGGAGCGATTTGCCTGTGCCGGGCGGACCATACAACACGATCAAAGCCGGCGAACTGGGGTCAGGGCACAGCACGGCGGCGCAAGCGACCGGGACGAGGCGATTTTCAGGACCCGCGAGAAACTCTCCGGGCGCGATCGCGCAGCCGCGCGGCGGCAACGACTCCGTCGCGGAGGGTGCGCAAGCCAAGCCGCTGGGGCCGGCGATCGGGGTCGGTCGAACTTGTGCAGACACTTCGGCTCCGTCCAGGGCAAAGAGGCCTTTTTTGCCCGCGAAAAACGGGCCTTCAAGGCTGCTCGAATTGTACCGTTTGGGAGCCCGTTTCACGAGGGTTGCGGGGGCGGTTTTCGCGGGAATTTTTGCCTTCGGAAAGGCCCCAAAACTAAACAAATATACACTATCGCCCTCAGCCTGAGAAGGTTCTAAAAACCAGGGCTTTTTTGTCGGTGGAACGGGCGTGGACGCGTCGGCGCGCGGCTATTTGGCGTGCTTCTTCATGAACGCCAGGGCGTCTTTGGCAAGCTGGTCTTCGCTCTCATACATTCGCCGCCAGATCTTGGTCGCCGCGACCAGCGCCGGCAGCGCGAGCCCAAACGCTTCCACCACGAGCCAGCCGTCATAGCCCACCTCTTCCAAAGCGGCAAACGTCTTTTTCCACGGAATATTTCCTGCGCCCGGCGTGCCGCGGTCGTTTTCCGAAACGTGAAAATGAACCATCTGCTTGTGGCAGTCGTGGATCGCGCCGATCGGGTCTTTCTCTTCGATGTTGGCATGGAACGTGTCGTACATCATCTGACACGACGGATGATTCACGTCCTTGACAAAGCGAACGGTGTCCTGGGCGCAGTTCAGCAGATAGCACTCGAAGCGATTCAGATACTCGACCCCGAGCATCACCCCGGCCTGCTGCGCGTGCTCGGCGACATGGCGCATGCTCTCGACGCCCCAGCTCCATTCGGCGGCAGTCGGCCCTTGGCCGGTGAAGTCGCCGAGCGCCGAGTGATAAGGACCGACGAGGGTTTGCACGCCGGCCGCCTGACAGCAGTCGAGCGTCAACTTGGTGGCGTCGATCCCTTTTTGGCGGACCGCTTTGTCCGGGCTGATCGGGTTGTCGCCGGTCGTGCGGACCGTGACGCCGGTGCATTCCAAGCCCAAGTCCTGGAGCCGCGCGCCCCACTGCCGATATTTCTCGACGTTCAGTTCGAAGACCGGAATCTCGACGCCGTCGTAGCCATACTTTTTCAGCTTTTCAAGCGTAGGCAAGAGATCGTCATGGAGGGTGTCGGTCCAGAGGAGCAGATTCAAACCGAATTTCATGGGTGGGTTCCTGGATAGGCCGGCGGCGAAAAGGGTTGCAGGCGATTGAAAGCCGGAAGCGGGCAGGTCGGCGACCGGCCCCGGCTCGCGGAGCCCTTCAGTTTCGCATTGGAGCCGGGCCAGAACAAGCCGCAAAATCAGTGCGGCTGGCTGGTGCTGGATTCCCGCCTGCGCGGGAATGACGGAAGTGACGGCGGGGAGGGAGCGCTGGGAGTGCAAGGTATGGGCGGCGTGGCCGCGTTGCTGGATTCCCGCCTGCGCGGGAATGACGGAGGAGGATGGCGGATGAGCGGGCGTGGCGAACGAAAGAAGCCTGGCGCCGCTGGCATAACCGTTCCGTCCGGTACTGTACATTTTAACATTGGTTGGCCGCGAGCCGATTTGTCCGCGTTTCAACTGGCGGGCCGGGTAAGCTTGGCTGGGCGCTGCGCTCCACGCGGTGCGCAGTCGCGGCGGCGACCGCGCGGCGGAAAGCTGTGCGCGAAAGGCACGCCTTGCGTGTCTTGGCGATTGCACTTGCTGCGCAAACGCCGCGGCGCGCAAGCGACAAAGTGGCCCGCCCCGCCAAGCCGCGACGATAGTCTCTTTAGTTCTCCACCACGGCGCTCGCACAACACGCCGGTCGTGGAGCAGAAGAGCAGAAAATACGACGGAAAGTTTGTCGGGCATGGACGAGCCCTTTAGAACGGCTCGACCATGCTTTTGCAGCGCAGACGCGCGGTCGAGCGAGTGAAACTCGCCAGGCTGACTGCGTCATGCGTGCTGAACGAAATCTGAAACTCGATTTGTTTGCGCTGGGACTATTGGCATTTGTCGCCTTTTTGTCCCTGTCGCTATTTACTTACGATCCTGCCGATCCGGCGCCCAAATTGATCGCGCCGTTGAATCGCCTCTATCCGGTCGATCAGCCGGTCTATCCGCCGCATCTCGCTTGCCATAATGCGTGCGGCCGCTGGGGACATCTGGCCGCCGATCTGCTGTTTCATACGTTCGGCTGGGGAGCCTACTTTATTGTCCTCTCGCTCGCCGGGCTCGATGTCCATCTGCTCCGCCGCCGCGACGTGACCCACCCTTGGGTCCGCGGCTTTGGCTGGGGCTTGGCCTTAGTCGGCGTCACCACGTTCGCCGCGCTGCTGTTGCCAACCTCGTCGCCCGGCCCAGTCATCGGCGCCGGCGGATATCTCGGCGCGACCGGACGCGGCCTGCTCGAAATCAACTTCGCCACCGCCGGCGCCTTCATCTTGACCGTCAGCTTGATCTTGGCCGGACTGCTGCTCTGCACCGATTTTCTGGTGCTGCACTTGCTCGGCTGGGCCGCCGGCGGCGCCGCCGCGAGCTTGGTCGGGGTGAGCCGTGGCAAGACTGGCCGCAGCGACTTGCTCGAGGCGAACCGCGCAACCAAAGCCAAGCCGGCGAAAAAAGCCGCGCTCGCGGCCGTACCGGAAGAACCGGACGAAGAACTCGAGGAGGCGGCATCGCCCGTCAAAATCCGCGGCAAAAAACCGGCTGCGGCGACGGCCGACGAGGACGATGCGGACACGGAAGAAGAGGCAGAAGACGAAGCGGAAGAACCTTCGACGATCTCCATCAAGAGCCGGACGGCGGACAAGAAGGGACCCGCCGACACGACGGCCGTTACGGTCGCGGTCGCCGCGCCTGCCGAAGCGAGCAGCTTGTCGCAGCGGCTGGCTTCGGCCTTGCGGATCAAAAACCTGGGCAAGAAAGAAGATCGCGACGAGGTGATGGACGAACTCGACGCCGCCAGCCGAGGCGAAGACCTGCGCGAGTACGAATTGCCCCCGCTCGATCTGCTCTTGCCCGGCGAAACGATCGCCCACGACGAGCATGAAAAAGAAGTCCGTCAAAAGGCCAAGATGCTCGAGAAGACGTTCGCGAATTTCGGCTTCCAGGTGAAGGTTGTCGAGATCGAGACCGGCCCAGTCATCGCCCAATACGAAGTCGAGTTGGAGGCCGGCCTGCGGTTGTCGAAAATCACTAGCTTGGCCGACGATCTGGCGATTGCGCTGCGCGTGCCGAGCGTGCGGATCGTCGCGCCGATTCCGGGCAAGAATACCGTGGGGATCGAAGTTCCCAACAGCGTCCGCAACATCGTCCGGATGCGCGAGGTGATCGAAGAAACCGGCCCCCGCGCGAAAAAGATGCAGATCCCCATCTTCCTCGGCAAAGATGTCTCCGGAAATCCGCTGATGGTCGATCTCACGTCGCTGCCCCACTTGTTGATCGCGGGCCGGACCGGCACCGGCAAAAGCGTCTGCTTGAACTCGATCATTGTTTCGATGCTGATGTCGCGCGGGCCGGATGACGTGAAGATGTTGATGATCGACCCGAAGATGGTCGAACTCAGCCCCTATAAGAAGCTGCCTCACCTGATGCACCCGGTCGTCACCGATATGCGCAAGGCCGAGGCGATTTTGGCCTGGGCCGTCGAAAAGATGGAAGAACGCTACGCGCTCTTGGCGCGGGCCGGGGTCCGGCACATCAGCGTCTACAACCAGCTCGGCGAAGACGAATTGATGGAGCGGCTGCAACCGGAGAACGATGAGCAGCGCCAAGAAATTCCGCTGCATCTTCCGTATATCGTGATCGTGGCCGACGAGATCGCCGATTTGATGATGACCGCGGCCAAAGAGGTCGAACAGCACATCATTCGCTTGGCCCAAAAGAGCCGAGCCGTCGGCATCCACCTCGTCCTCGCCACGCAAAAACCGACCGTCGACGTGATCACCGGGCTGATCAAGTCGAACTTGCCGGCCCGCATCGCGTTTCAGGTCGCCAGCCGCGTCGATAGCCGCGTCGTCCTCGACGAAATGGGCGCCGACAAATTGCTCGGCAACGGCGACATGCTCTTCCTCTGGCCAGGCACCAGCTCGCTCCTCCGCGGACAAGGAACCTATCTCAGCGACGACGAGATCAACCGGGTCGTCGATTACGCCGGCATGCACGAGCAGCAGTTCGTCAAGGAACTCGTGCAATTGAAGCCGAAGGACGCCGAAGGGGATGGCAAAAAAAAGCTGCCCCATCGCGATGACCTTTATGAAGCGGCCGTCGACGTGGTGATTCGCGAAGGACGCGGCAGCGTTTCGCTCTTGCAGCGGGCGCTAGGCATCGGCTACGGCCGCGCCGCACGGCTGATCGACTTCATGGCCGAAGATGGCATCGTCGGCGACTACAAGGGCTCGCAAGCCCGCGAAGTGGTCATCACGCTCGAGGAATGGGCCGCGATGACCGGGCAAGAGGTATCGCCGGAAGAAGTGAAGGCGCCGGCGGCGAAGAAAAACAAGATTCTGCCGTTGAAAGCCGAGCCCGACGCTGCCGAGCGCGCTGACGCCGACCACGCGGACGCCGACCAAGACGAAGCGGAGCCAGACGACTTGGAGCCAGAGGACTTCGAGCAGGCACATAAGCCAGCCGCGCGATCCGGCAACCGCCTCTCGATCCGCCGCTCCGACGAAGCGGAAGCAGAGGAAGATATCGAGGACGAGCTCGCTGCGGATGCCGATGAGGAAGCCGACGACGATGCCGACCTGGGCGACGACGAGGAATCAGCCGGCGCGGACGAAGACGAAGCGATCGAAGAGTATGATAATGATTCGGACGCAGACGACGGCGACTCCGACGAGGATGACTCCGATTCCGGCGATTCCAACGAAGATGACTCCGGCGATGCGTTGGCTGCCGAAGCCGACGACGAAGCGGCCGATTCCGCCGCGGAATGGTCCGATCCCGCCGAAGAAGAAGAGGAGATCGAGCTCGTCGAAGCACCACGCCGCCGCCGTGCCCGCAGATAAGCGCGGCGCGCGCCACATTGGCTCCGCCGAACCCGGCGATCGCCCAACATATCAGCGCGCGCTTTTAGTTGCGGATTGCTCGCAGGCCGGGACCGGAGACACGGCGATCGGGCGATTTGCGTTCGCTGGTCTGGCTGTTGTACGATGGGACGTGCGAGTTGCGATTGGCGGCAATCTCCTTATTGCGCGCGACTCGGAATACCGCGGAGAATCTGGTCGTGGATACGCTTACCATTCGCGGCCGGGCGCTGGGAAGGCGCCGGCCCTTGTTCGCCGATTGGTCGATTCCCTTTCCACCCGAATGGTTCGGCGCAGGAGGCTTGACGCTGCGCGACCTGATCGGCCGCGTGGTCCGCTCCGAGGTTCAAGCCTTTCAGCAACGCCAAGCCGACCGGCAAGTCTTTCATGCGCTCACGGCGCGGCAAATCGAAGCCGGCGTCGAAAAAGGCAAGATCGAGATGGGCGGTAGCGAAGTCCCTCGCCAACCGGTTGATGAAGCGCAAGCGGTCGCCGTCGCCTGCCAGGCTTTCGAGGATGGGATGTTTATCATCGCAATCGACGAACAGGAGCATCGCGAGCTCGATCGCGAAATCCACGTTCGGCCGAACAGCCGGATTACGTTTGTGCGGCTCACACTCTTGGCAGGAGGTTGAACCATGCTCAAGCCCGACCAAGCCAAGGCCCGGTTGGCGATATGGCATTTGCCCCCTGGGACCGATCGCTTCGAGGCAGGGCTCAAGGCGCTGCCCGAGGGAATTCAACAGGCCGCGCGGACACTTTGCCAACCGGAGGAGACAAGGAGTTGGGACTGGGAATCGTGCCGGCCGAAGCGGCAGGCGGCGCGGCAGTTCGATCAGGCGACGGTTCAAGACCGCCGGCGGCTGTTCGCGCTGATCGCGCCGCGGCTGGAGTCGGCGATGGAAGCAGCCTGGCAATTGGTGAAGACCGGACCGTATCAAGTCGGTTATTGGAGCCTGCCGTTTCGCGCCCCGCGGCACCCCACTCTGCTCGACGATTCCTTGGCCAACTGGATTGAAGCGATCGCTCGATTTGCGAAACGGTTTCAGCCGGACATCTTGACGGCGGAATGGCTGGCGACCTGGGGAGCCCATATTCAAGACGGCCACTCAGCCCGTTCGCCGATTGGGCTGCTGCTGGCGGCAGTCCTCGACAGCGGTTCGGTCGAAGGAGACGCCGTTTTCGAGATTCTCCGCCAGTCGCTGACCAACGAGCATGAAATCGGCGCGGCGGGGCGGCACGTCTACAGCGCCTTTCTGCTGTCGCAGCGGCGCGACGGTTGGGAGCTAATGGAGAAGATGCTGCTCGCCGCGCAGCGGCAAGAAGGCTTGCGCCAAGCCATTTTGGAGTCGATCGCCGCGACGCACCCCGAGGCTTTCCGGCGGATGTTGCGGTTGATTTTGGACCACGATCTGATCCGGTTCAGTTCGGTCGTCCGCGCGGTCGACGTTTGGTTCCAGCAGCTCTGGGGACCAGCCAGCGCGGGAGTGATCAAACAAATGCTCACGGCGGTGGTTGGGTTTCTGGAGGACCCTGCCGCGCGGGACAAGGCGTTGACGGGCCAGGACGCGCCCAGGGCGTTTCTGGCGATGTGGTGTGCCGCCACGGAAGACGCCGTGGCGTCGATCGAACCGGCGGCCAAACTCCTGAGAGCGCAGTCGGTCGAATTGCGCTATGTCGCGGTGCGGCACCTGTCCAATCTAAACATGGATCGAGCCGCGATCGCCCTCTTGCCGGCGCTCGGCGACGAAGACTTGCGCGTCGCGCTCTGGGCTTTGCTCCACGGGCGCTATCAGGGCGGCGTCAACGAGGGGGAGGAGGTCGCGAAGGACGACCGATTCGAGCGAATCGAGCAGTTATTGACGCGAATCCCCACCCATTCGATCAAACTCCAGCCGCTTGTTTGGCCGTGGACCGAGATCGGAGTGAAGCAGTCCGAAGTCGCCGTTTGTCTGTTGAGTTGCCGCAACGAGCGGCCGGCCACGCGCTTGATTCCGCATCTCCCGCAATTAGAAACGCATCATCGGCGGCGCGCCGTGGAAGAGATCGCCGCGGCGCGGCCTTGGGATGCGACCACGCGTCAGGCGCTTTTGGATCTGGCGGGCGATGCCACGGAGATCACTCGCGGAGCGGCAATCGGTGCGCTGGCGAACGAGCAACTTTCCGTGCCCGAAAGCCAGCAGCTGGAAGGCTATCTGACGCGCAAGGCGGGCGATCTGCGCCGCGGCATTTTGAGTTTGCTGCTCAAGCAGAGCGACGGAGCCGCTGTGGCCAGCGGCGGTCGTTTGCTGGCCGCCAAGGACGCCAACCAGCGGCTGGCCGGACTGGAACTGTTCCGCACAATGATCGACCAGAATCGCTCGGTCGCCGCGGTTCGCGAACAGGCTGCCGCGTATCGGGCCGCGCGCCGGAAACTGACTAAGGAAGAACTTATCCATCTGACTGAGATTGCGGCCGACAAAGCTGCGGTCGTCACGCTGGACGACGCGCTCGGTTTGCTGAACCAAGCAGATCGAACACCCGGCACGCCGCCGCGCGATTTGAATGCGAAGTTCATCACGCCGGTTGCAATCGCCTGCCTGCATGCTCTTGATGAGCTAGTCCACCAACACCGCGAGACGACGATCGAGATCAAGACGTGGTCCGGGCCGGCTGCCGAGTTATTAGGAAACAGCGGGCACAACTTTCCCGGGCCCGATCGTGAGCAATCCATCGAACAACAGTTGCTACGTCTCCCCTTGGCGGAGGTTTGGCGCCGGTGGGATGCGGAGCGCGGGCCAGAATTGCGCGACGACGACGGATTCGAGCTGCTCCGCGCTTCGATCGCGCACGAACTTTTTCATAGTCATGACCAGACCAGGCAACTAGAATGGGCGGGCGGAAGCCCGCAGCGAAAAGCGCTCTATGCTCGGGTCAGCGGCGCAACGAGATTCTCAAAACTAAGATATCCGGGCCTAGTCAAGCGCCTTCTCGATTGGCTAATTTTCATTTCTCCCAAGAATGCGGCCGACTACTTGCTGGATGCCGCCGAGACATTGTTTTCGCTCGTTCCTCAAGAGGATATTGCGGAATTAGCAAAACCGTACTCTGTGAATAATGAATGGTTTCACATTCATCCGATCGCGGACTGGCGGGAGGTGGAGTTCTTGACGATTTGGATCAACTGCTTGATTTCGCAAAGGTTCTCCTATTGCATTCCGATTGGCGCTGCGCACATCCTTCGACTATGGAAGCTCACACGCTGGCTGGATGAGCCATTTGCCGGCGCTCGGCGGCATCGCGCCAATGGAACTTTGTTGTTGGCCGCGTATGCGATTCAAGGCGCGAATCGCGCCGATATCACCGACTACCTGTTGGGCCCGCGAGCGCCGAATGCACCGTTCGATCTGCTTTCGTCGTTCACGAACCGCGATCGAAATTGCAATCTGTCCGCCTGGCTCAAGACGTACCCCGAGGTTCGCGCGCTGCTTGATCGCGTTTTGGCGCGGATTTTGGACGTCGAGCTGAATCGCGGCGATATCCCCACGCCGGCCACAGCGCCGGCGCATGCCATTTGCGCATTTTGGGGGATCGAAAACTTGCGTCGCTTGTTGCAAGCGCTGGGCAAGGCCGACTTCAAGCTCGTCGAGCGGTATGGCGCGTCGGTCGTCGATCGGCGCGAATCGCTAACCAAGCTGATCCGGGCCGCCTATTTGGGCGAAGGCGAAACGCCGGCCGATTTTGTACGCGTGATGAAGGCGGCAGTGAAAGCCGGTCAGTTCTCCGCAGATCGACTGCTGCAACTCACGTTTCTCGCGCCCCAATGGACCGCCGGCGTCGAGGCCTATTTTGGCTGGGAGCAAATGCGCGAAGGGGTCTATTGGTTCTTGGCCCACATGCGCTACATCGCCGGGTCAGGCGAAAATGCGGCGCTGGCCGATGCCACGACCGATAGCCCGCCGCCGGCGAGTCCACCGCCGGCCGCTCAGACTGCGGAGGGCGCCGTCGCGCCCGCGGGCGCGACGC
>DASRSE010000324.1:0-33573 GCA_035656655.1 Pirellulales bacterium | reverse complement strand
CGGGCGCCAGCATCATCCATTCGTCCGTAGCGGCGGCCGAACCGGCGCTGGTCGCCGCCGAGCCGCGGTGCGCTGCCGATGATTTCGTCCGCTCGCTCGGAGCGTCCTCTTTGGACGATTGCGGCGCATCGAGCGGGATATAAATGATTCCCCCGCAGCGCGGACACTTGGCGTTTTTGCCAAGCGAAGTCTCGGGAGCGCGCAATTTCTTGCCGCAGTTCGGACAGGCCACTTCAACGGACACGATGCGCCTCGGACGGTGGGGGCCAGGAGCAGTATGGCGCACTCCTTCGCGCAGGGGTTCTTGCCGCGAGAACGCGCCATTCTCCGAAGATGTCCTTCGCGCAGGCGGATCTCCAGCGCGTCGCGCAACCGCCTTGTGCCGGCGGCCGCCCTCTGGATTCCGGCTGCATGGTCAGGACTGAAGAACTGTCCGCGCAGGAAGTTCCGTTACTGTAATCTGGACCGTCGGCCAAGGAAAGAGACGGCCCAAGTCGGCATCAAACGGTTTTTTGGCGCGTACGAAAAATGGCTGATTTGGCCCTTATTGCGCCGAATTTTCCGGTTTTCAGCAGATGAGCGCCACGGCGCGGCGGGGGCGGTATCCGCAGCAGATGCATTGCGCCATTTCTACTCTGCCTTGCCAGCCGGTTGTTGTGCCGTTTTATAAAATTGCACAAGCTGCCGCAGATTGCAGCGCACATACTTTTCGTCGCAGGCGGGCGTGTTCTTGCCTGCATCCGCGAACCACAACTCAAGGTCTTCTGGCGCGAAGACGGCGTTGTGCAAATTGTTTTGCGAGGCGACAGGCCGCTTAATGATTTCGATGAGTTTGGCGGCATCGATCTGGCCGAGGTTCTTTTTCAAGCGATCGCTGAGTGCGCAGGCCCGTTCGTCGGCCGAAATAAACACGGTATCCTTGGGAACGAACGGCAGTTGCGGATTTTGTTCGCCCGGATGAAGGACTTCCACCACTTTGGCGGTGGCGTGGATCCCGGCGATCTTGCGTGATTTATCGCTGAAGATGTAATAGTATTCGCACGTCCGCGGCGTTTTTTTCAGGATGTCGATGGCCTCGTCCACGTTGTTCGCGCGCTCCATAATGTCGCGCAGCAGGAGGCTCATGGGCATTCCGTCCCAATCGCCTTCGCCGCGGCCTCCCATCTCGCCCACGGCCAAACCTTGATCGTTCATCGCCGTGACCGTCCCCACGAAGCCAGCATAGCCGACACTGATCCATGAATGGAATCCCTCCGGCATATAAACTTGAATCGCCGCCGACTCTTGCAAATTGACGAAGCTCATGTAATCCAGCACGCGCGCATGATAAACGTGGCCATCTTTGCTCGCCGAGCCACAAACCGCCACGCCGCTGCAGTGGAACCGCTCCGGAAACAAATTCGAGTAGCGGCCATCGCGCTGGCTCAATCCGGCCGACTTGGCAATGGCATCCATTTCCTGGAAGAAGCGGGCCGGAATATGCGGCGTGGTGCGCCGCTCGATTTCGGCCATGCGATCGAAGAACCAAGTATCGCCGCGAACCGAATCAACCGAACCGACGAGATAGAGCGCGCGGCGAACCAGTTTTTGGACATGCTCCTTCAACAATGCCCCCTGGGCCGCGCCCATCTGCTCGGGAGTGCCTTGCATTAGCAAAATCGACTTGCCATCGAGATGGCAGAGCAAACCATGTCCTGCCGGATCGCGCGCGACGATTTGCGGCACGGCTTGCGCCGGCGCCGCGGAGACCGTAGCCGTCGCGCTCGCCACGACGGCGGCGGGGGTTTCCGCTCGCGCCCTGGGCGCTGCGGCCATGAGAGCCAGCGCGCCCAGCGCGAACGCAAAAGATGCGCGCGCATCTTTCGCTTGGCCGTGATCTCCGGCCCCACGCCATGAAGAAACGAATGATCGAGAGTCCTGATTCATATTGCGCATTATTCGCTCAGCTCCATCAGATAGTCGAAGATCGCGCCATAAGTGCGATAGATATCCTCGGTGTCGACCGCCTTGATCGGCCGCCCCGCCGGTGGGTCGAACAATTCGGCCGGGGCGATGGTGTCAAACTGCCAGGCGTTGAAGGTCACCGTGCCCGACGCATCGCCAATGTGAAATTCGGCGGTGCGCGGCTGTCCCTCGGGCCCGAAGACCATCCGCACTTCGTCTTTGGCCTTCCCCTTCACGCCGATTTTCAAAGCCAAGGCTTCTTGCGGATGGGTGTCTTTCTGAACATCCAGCGTTTGCTCCAGAATGCCAGGCAAGAGCAGCAGCCCTCCTAGGCCGCCGGCCAACGTCTTATATTTCACGACATGTTTGGGATCGGCTTCGCTGAGCGGATCGCGCCGCTTTTCGGGTTTCTCGCCACGAAACACGGTCGTGCCGGACGCCATCCAAGGCCGATCGCTCTGGGCCCAAGTGCCATCGACCAGATCGTCGACGGTCGCTTCGATCCGAAATTGAAACTCGGCTCCATGCACCAAACGCAGATGGCCGGCGTGCGAATCCTGGCCGACCATGACTTTGGCCGAGAGGTCGATCAAATGGCAGTGGCCCGCGCTCGGTTCGGCCGTGACGAATGAGGCGGCCTGTTTGAGCATGGTCGTCAACGCGCTGACGGGGCTGCCAGGCGGAGGGCCGGCCGGCGCGCTGACTTTGACCTCGGGAGGCAAGTCCTGCCCAAAAAAGTCCGTCAGCCGCACAAAGCTTTGCGGGAGCGCGGCAATTGCCGTGTAGTGCCCTAACCCTTCGAACCAGACGATGTGGTCCTTGATTCCCAGCGCGTTGGCTAGTTTTTCGGTGCACGCTTTTGGAATCACGTCGTCTTCGGTCGCATTCATCATCAACACGCGCCCGGCGGTTGCCCGCTCCTTCAAGGCCGGCGCTACGGTCAGCGGATCGACCCCCGTGATCGCTTGCTCAAATTTTTTGCGCTCGGCCGGAGCGAGATGCTGGAGAAAGTCATTCAGCTCACGGGCTTCGCGAGCGTGGGCGATGATGGCGAGCAGGTCGCCGCCCGCCAACATTAGACAAGCACGATGGACGCGGGGGTCGGCGCCGGCGGTTGCGCCCGCCATTAAACCGCCGAGGCTAATACCGGTCACGCCGAGTTTTTCCGGGTCGACCTCCGTGCGGCTGGCGAGCAAGTCGAGCGTGCGGCGCGCGTCGAGAATGCCTTGGGGAATTGCTTCGGCAAAAAGCTCCGGCCGCTTCGTTAGGGCCTCTTGGCCGCCGGGCAAGCTCCGCTCGCCGTAATAGGGCAGCTTGATCATCACCGCCGGAATACCATGCGCCGCCAAGGAGGAGCACAGCAAACGCTCCAACTCGAAATTGCCATTGAGGATGTGCAGCACGAGAACCGCCGGCCGGCGCGGGCCGTGCTCGGCGTCAGTTGGCTCATAATATTCGGCTGGAATCGTGTTGTTCGGCTCAAAAGCGGTCTTGACCGGGCTCGGATAGCTGAGCTTGAAAATTTGATAGCCCGGCCGGCATTCGAGCAATTTCATCTGATACGAAAAGGATGACTGATCGAACGTTTTGGCGACGGTGTGCGTCGTCGTCTGATCGACCGCAGGCGAGCGCGGCCCCGTACTTGGGCCTGGCTCCGCCGGGGCCGGGGGCGCGGCGGCAGCGACTAAAGAAAATGCGAGCCAAGCCAAAACGTCGGCCAACAGGACAAAGCGAACACGTCTCAGCATGGATCGGCTCCGAAATCCAATGGGGGCGTAGGGCCGCCCTGATTGTAACCGGTAAGGTCGGTCGCGAAGGGAACAGAATACGGCGTTTTCCCGAAACCGCAAAGAGGAATCGCCGCCAATCGATCAGCGTCCTGGCGGCTCGGACGCCGCTTCGACCGCGTTTCTGCGCAGCGGCTCGCCGATTCTGGACGGACCTGGGGCCGCGCGGCCGGCGAAGGGGCGAATTGCTAGCGTTCTAGGCGGCGATAACTCCCGCCGAGAGCGTGGGGGGCGAGCCGCGCGGGCCCCGAATATGGCACCCAAGCTCGGCAACCAGCGTTTGTCTCCATGCATTCCTCGCCTCAGACCGCGCCGCCCATCCCGGTGGGGCTCAAAACCGGTCGGTTCAGGCCGATGGCCAACCCTGGCCGATTCGCGCGCCGCCAAGTATTCTAGTAAGGCATGACCGCAGGATAACCTCAACTTTGAACGGCGCGTCCGCTGCGAGAGCGCGAAGGGCGGGGCGCAGCAAAAGTGAGGCTATTTTCGGCTGCTGCTCAAGTTGTTTTCGCCCACCGCTCCTCTTGCCGCAGAGGTCTTGTATGACTCGCATCGTTCGTCCGGCTGTATTGCTCGGCTTGCTCGCTTTGCTGTTGTTTGCCGCTAGCCCAATTTGGGCTGCCAATGCCGATGAGAGCGGATTTACTCCGATCTTCGACGGCAAGACCTTAAAAGGCTGGAATGGGAATTTGAAGGTTTTTCGGGTAGAGGAGGGGGCGATCGTGGGCGGAACCATGAAGGAACGGATCGCCCACAATGATTTTCTGGCGTATGAAAAGGAATTTGCCGATTTTGAACTGCGGCTGAAGTTCAAGCTGATCGGCAAGGGAGTGAATGGCGGGGTGCAAATTCGCAGCCGCCGAATCCCCAATAATTTTGAAATGAGCGGCTACCAGGCCGATCTCGGCGACAACTATTGGGGGTCGCTCTATGACGAATCGCGCCGCAACAAAACGTTGATCGCGCCCAAGGCTGAACTGATCCAAAAGGTCTTGAAACGCGAAGCCTGGAACGATTACACGATTCGGTGCCAAGGCCGCCATATCCAACTGTGGATGAACGGCGAGCAAACGGTCGACTATACCGAGCCTGACGAAAAGATCGAACAAACAGGGCTGATCGCCTTGCAAATCCATGCGGGGGAACCGAGTGAGGCGTGGTATAAAGACCTCCGTATCAAGGTCCTCTCGAGCACCGACGCGAAGGCGGAGAAAAAGAGCAAATAACCCTGCCGGATCATTCGCCGCGGATGGCCAATCCCGCGTCGGCCGAGCGCTTTTGCGTTTCTCTCATGCCTCCCAAATTCATCTACTTCGACCTGGGAAACGTCATTCTGCACTTCAGCCATGAGCGGATGTGCCGGCAAATGGCCGAGGTGGCCAGAGTTTCGTACGAGGCGATGCACGCCGCCTTGTTCGATCTGAAAATCAAAGAGCAGGCCGAAGCGGGAGTTCTGAATCCGACCGAGTATTACGAGGCCCTTTGCCGAGCGGTGGGAACGCGGCCGGATCGCACCGCGCTCGAGCGCGCCTGCAACGACATCTTTCAACTCAATGCGCCGATCGTGCCGCTAATTGTCGCCCTCGAAACAACCGGCCACCGGATCGGCATCCTCTCGAATATCTGCGAGAACCACTGGCGGTGGGTAAGCGACAATCGGTTTGGCGTCTTGCCGGGCGCCTTTGACACCTTCGCCCTGAGCTTTGAGCTAGGAGCGGCCAAGCCGAGCGCGCAGATCTTTCGCCGCGCCGCGGAACTGGCCGGGGTCGCGCCGGAAGAGGTCCTTTTTACCGACGACATGCCAGGGCATGTGGCAGCGGCGATGGCGGCCGGCTTCGACGCGGTTCCCTTTACAACGCCGGCCGCACTCGCGGCTGCGATGCGCAAGCGAGGCATTCGGCCAAATTATTGATGTTCGCGGGAAAGCGACGGAAAGGCCATGGCGAGAAGCCGCTTGAGGGCAGAAGCGCTTTCCGCCCTATTCCTTCCCCTTAGTGGCGATTCACGGCCCTTTTTCGCGGCCCAGCACGGCGCGCCGCCGTGCGAGATGTTCCACTGCCCAACCAAGAGATGGCTTTACCTCATCGGCGGCGAACACTATCTTGCAGACATGCGATTTCAAAATGTTTGCCTGGAAGCGGTCGGATATACGCTCCCCGACGAAGTGATCAGCTCGGAACAGATCGAGGAGCGGCTGGCGCCGGTCTATCAGCGATTGCGGCTGCCGGAAGGGCGTCTTGAGTTGATGACGGGGATTCGCGAGCGGCGGTTTTTTCCTAAGGGGACGCTTCCCAGCACGATGAGCGCGCAGAGCGCGCAGCGCGCCCTGCAATCGGCCGGAATCGCCCCGTACCAAATCGGCTGTTTGATTCACGGATCGGTCTGCCGCGACTTTCTCGAGCCGGCCACCGCGTGCCGCGTCCATCATTTGCTTGGCCTGTCGGCCGATTGCTTGATTTATGACGTCTCGAACGCTTGTTTGGGACTCCTAAATGGCATGCTGCAAATTGCCAATATGATCGAACTCGGCCAGATTCGCGCCGGCCTGGTCGTGGGCACGGAAAGCAGCCGCTCGCTAGTCGAAACGACGATCGACCACCTCAACGCGAACGAATCGCTGACGCGCGAGCAAATGAAGCGGGCGGTCGCCTCGTTGACGATTGGCTCCGGCAGCGCGGCCGTCGTCCTCGCGCATCGCTCGATCAGCCGGACCGGAAATCGGCTGGTTGCGGCCGCCAGCCGCGCCAGCACGGGCTTTCATCGGCTCTGCCATAGCGACCGAGACGATTCGGTCGGCGGCGGAATGCACCCGCTCATGGATACTGACTCCGAACAACTAATGCACGCGGGCATTCAAGTCGGCGCGGAGGCGTTTGGCCGCTTCATCGCCGAACTGGGCTGGAGCCCCGAGGAGATTGACAAGACCTTTACGCATCAGGTGGGAGTGGCGCATCGCAAGCTGATGCTCGAAAAACTCGGCCTCTTGCCGAACGCCGATTTTCCGACCGTCGAATGGCTCGGCAACACCGGCAGCGTCGCCTTGCCGTTGACCATGGCGCTGGGGATTGAGGCGGGGCACTTGCAAGCAGGCGACCGGCTGGCCATGCTAGGAATTGGCTCCGGCATCAACGTTTTGATGATCGCCGCCGAATGGCAGACGGCCGGCATGGGTGCGACCGGGGGCGACGAGATGGTCCCAGCGAAGGTCGCAGTCGGAGTGGCGCGATAACCGCCTCGCCACGCGCGTGAGCCCCGGGCGGCTCGCAAAATGGCCGTTGGGTCGGCTCAGCCTAGGATCGTTCGGGCGACGGTTTTCTCCTTGTCGATTCGCTTATGGCGCAACGCTCCTGGGGCAAACGAACCTGGTACCAGTTTCTGCACGTCACCTGCCGTCTGGTCGGAGTGGTCGCCTTTCGCGTGCGCGTTTCGGGACGCGAGTGGGTGCCAAAAAATGGCGGCGCGCTCGTTCTGTCGAATCATCAGAGCCACCTCGATCCCGTGCTGATCGGGTTAGCCGGCGATCGGCGGATGAACTTTCTGGCTCGCAAGACGCTCTTTAAGTTCCCCCCTTTCCGCTGGCTGATTGATTCGCTCGATGCGATTCCGATCGACCGCGAGAAGTCCAGCTTTGGCGGCTTGAAAGAGACGCTGCGGCGTTTGAAGCACGACGAACTGGTTCTGCTCTTTCCCGAGGGAACGCGCACGGCCGATGGGCGGATTGG
The DNA here is from genome assembly GCA_035656655.1 of Pirellulales bacterium. Taxonomy (GTDB): domain Bacteria; phylum Planctomycetota; class Planctomycetia; order Pirellulales; family DASRSE01; genus DASRSE01. The sequence goes on along the minus strand of DASRSE010000324.1, from coordinate 26,120 downwards.
CGCGCTCAAGCCCGGTTTTTGCGCGATTGCGCGCCGCGCCGGCGTTCCGCTGGTGCCGGTGGCGATTGATGGGGCGTTCGCCGCGTTTCCGCGGACCCGCAACTATCCTTTGCCGGCGACGATCCACATCGCCTTCGGTGAACCGCTCCAGCCAAGCGAAATCCCGCAGTTTGAAACCGACGACGCGCTCGTCGCCGAGGTCCGCCGGCGGCTCGAAGATTGCCATGAAAAAACCCGTCGCACTCGGGACGCTGCGACCAACCAGCGCAGCGACCGCACAAGTGAGACGGGTAATTTCGAACCGGATCTCCGCTAAAGTCGCCTGTTTGCGACGTTCGTTTGTCCTTGGTGCGGCGGGCGATTTTCTCGCCGCCGCGCCTGTATTTCGCGTAAATGGGGGCCGTCACAACGAATCAGGCGGCAGCCGGCACGCGCGTTTTCGTTTTCCGCCAGCCGAGCAGAATCAGGCCCAGTCCTCCCAAGCCTCCGAGCACCATTGCGCTGGGCTCCGGCGCCGCGGCGCCGAAGGATTGGCTGAACGGAATAACGTGATCTTGGCCATGTTGAGCGTAAACCACCGGTCCAAAAATCGTCGAGAGACTGCTGGTAAAGTCCTCCAGATGACCGCCCACTGTCATGCCGTCGGAAAAGACCGCGGTATTCATCGAGTTATCGCTGGTATTGCCATTGCCGTTCAAATCAAAAAAGATCTGGCGATAGTCGGGATACGGATTCGGATTGCCGGCGTCGGGCACAATCCCGGTTTGAAAGCGGACGTAGTCTCCCGGCGCAAACCCGGTGAAATTGAGCGTGACCTCGTTGCTGCTGATTTGGCCTGGAGTCGAGGTCGGCGTCACGAGGGTATAGGTGATGCCCGGCGAGGTCGAAATCATATTGGCATAGTCGAAGCTATACAGACTCGGCTTGCCGATCGTGATCGTGAAGGAATCCAAATTGGCCGAGTCCGAGGTGTTCGTGACCTCGATATAGGGGCGGCTGCGCTCGATCAACAGGACCGTCTGCGGCGCCCAAGTCGCCATCATTTGAGTTCCCATGTTGGTCGGGTCGGCAATCACATACGGATCTTCGGCCAGCGTGACGGTGTACCCTACCGCATCGGCTGAAGCGCGCGTCGCATTGCAGCCGAGCACGCCGACCGCCGCGGCGAGCAGTGCGAGGCTGCGCAGTACGCCCTGCGTTTTCAAAAAGGATAAATTCATACGACGTTCTTTCTTGCAGTTGGTTGGTATTCCGCTTTTTGGTTCTAAAAATCGCGCGTGGTGGACGAAAATCGGGCTCGCTCGGCGCGCAGCGTGAGCGCTCCGTGGGACGTGAAAAAAACTCGCAGAGGGTCAGCCCGCCCAGGATCATTGAATTTGCGTTCGTTCTCCGGCACGGCTCGCTGCCGAGGGCTCTGCTCCGCTTTTCGGGCGGCTACAGGCTCGTCAAAACAGGGCGCAGACCGAATCAAGAATGAACGGCGCCCCCTCGCGAGGCGCGGCAATGAGCGCTTCCGTCGTTGGCTGCCGCGGGATTGAGCCCCGTAGCACGCACCAAACGCGGCGAAAACCGGTCACGACAAGAACATGCAAGCGGCGCGGAATGGCGATGCGGCAGATCATCTTGCCCAGAGCGACTGAACCCAGACTTGCACACGCTCAGGTGCGACGAGACCGAACGAATTCGGCTCGGCCAAGATGCTCGACATCAATTCCGGCCAGCTACACATTCAGGCGCCGCGGTTTGCGACGCCTTGTGGCGGCATTACCAAGTCATGCAATCAGAAAATTGCGTGAAATGCGCCGCCGATTCCGGTTTTGGCGCTGACCTGGTACTCATGAGCGAACCTCTAAGTCCGAAAAAAACCCGCGATTGTCGAGAAAAAGGGCCTTGCGAGATTAGCTAGCATGACCCTCTATGCGATTCATAATAATCGGCCGCAACAGCACGGTCAACAAATTTGTGAAAATAAATCGCTCCGGCAGAAGAATTCTGTCCGGGTGAATTTGACGATTTTGCTCGCCAGCGCCGGCCGGCCGACGCCAGCCGCTTGTTTTGCAATCCGGGGCGGCTTACGCTGATAGCCCGCGACCCGCCGCATCCCGGAGGTCAGCGGTCTCAGCGATAACCAAGGTCCATCGCGACCCGCCAAGCGCCCCCAAAACTTCCCATCCTTGAGGATTCGCCGATGTTCCGATCGCTTGCTCGCTTTCGCAAATATGCACTGGTTACCGTGCTCGCCGCATCGCTGTTGGTGGTTGGCAGCGGCGCCGCGTTGCTGCTGCGGCCGAGTCCGGTCGGCACGGAGATGGTCGTCTCGGCCAGCAAATTTCTCGCGTCGCTCACCCCCGAGCAGAAGACGAAGACGAATCTCTCGTTCGCCGGCAAGGAGCGGCTCGATTGGCACTTCATCCCCAAGGACAAGCGCAAGGGACTCCAGATTCGCGACATGACCCCTGAGCAGCGCAAGCTGGCCCATGCATTTTTGCAGACCGGTTTAAGCCAACTCGGTTACGACAAAGCAACCACGATCATGAGCCTCGACGTAATCTTGAAAGAACTGGAAAAAGGCAAGACAGGCACCCCGATCCGCGACCCCGAGCGCTACTACTTCACCATCTTCGGCGCCCCGGCGCAACAAGGCGAATGGGGCTGGAGCGTCGAAGGGCACCATCTCTCGTTCAATTTCGTGGTCCGCGATGGGGTCCTGGCCGCGACGACGCCGACTTTCTTTGGCGCGAATCCGGCTGAGGTGCGGGTCGACGTCGCTGGCGGCCCGAAGCTAGGGACGCGCGTCCTGCACGCCGAGGAGGACCTAGGGTTCAAACTGCTGGCCGCGCTCACTCCCGAACAGCGCAAGACGGCGATCATTGCCGAAAAATCGCTGAATGAGATTCGCGCCGCCGGCGAGGCCAATCCGCCGAATACGCCGCCGGACGGGCTCGCGGCCAAAGACATGACCGAAGCGCAGGTCAAAATTCTGAACGACCTGATCGTCGCGCACGCGGACAATGTGCCCAGCGAAGAAAAAGAAAAACGGCTGACCGCGATCAAGACCGCCGGGATCGAGAAAGTTTATTTCGCCTGGGCCGGCGGCAATACCCCGGGCATTGGCCACTATTACCGCGTGCAAGGCCCGACCTTTGTCATCGAGTTTTGCAATACGCAGCCTGACGTGCAAGGGAATCCGGCGAACCACATTCACGAAGTCTGGCGCGACATGGCCGGCGACTTCGGTCTGAAACGGCCTTAATTCGCGCGGATTCCAGTAGCCGACCGATTTCCGATTTCTTCCCCCTCCGGCCTACTCGCTACACCCGTTGGCATATGTCGGCTGGCAGCAGGACGGTTGGCATTGGCAAGCGGCCGGCTGCTGCGTCACGTAAGAGGTCGGCACGCATTGCTGCTGCACGGGCTGTTGATAGACAACCGGAGCCGGCTGCTGATAGACGATCGGCGCAGGTTGTTGATAGACGACTTGAGGCGGCGCGGCGACAGGAGCGGGCGCCGCGGCATAGACCGGGGCGGCCGCCGGCGCGGCGTACGCTTGCGGAGCATAATAGCCCCCCGAACTGCTTGGCCAGCAGCTTTTGCAACAACCACATCCGGACATCGTGGTGACGCCAATCAAAGTAAGCAGGCTCAAGGTCAGGGTTTTCATGCTGCGTCTCCTCACAGTTCCGTTGGGCGAAGGGTCGTACGGGCCGGAGAATCCAGCCCCCGGTTCGGGCCCCCAGTCGAGCTCGGCTCGAAGGCAGCGGGCGATTTTCGCCGACCGCGCAGCGGGACAATAGAAGAGGCCCAAGCACGAGTCAAGGGCAGTTCGGCGCAAGGATAAACGAAGATCGGCGCCCGCCGCGAAAATCTTTAATCCAAATCAGCCAGATCGAGTCAAAAGCGGTAAACGTCGTAGTGTGCGTTGTGATAAACCCGCGACAGATCGATCTTGGGCAACGCAAAATCGTCGGGCATGTCGTTCCAGTGAGTCACCACGACGACATACCGCGCGTGAAATTCGTGTGCCAGCGCCTGCAGCCGGTCGGTGCCGAGCGCGCCCAGAGTGATTCGCCATAGCCCGCCCGTCGGATCGTGCGGATCGTCGGGCAGCGCTTTGTGAACTTCGATCATCCGCCGCCACCATTCGACAATGCTGCGTGGATCCTGCGGCATGTCTTTCCAATTGGCGACTTCCGGCCGATCCGCATAAAACCGGAACGTGCCAATGGCGGCCGGAACCATAAACAAATCGTTCGGTTCGGTGTGCGTTTTTGCCCAGCGGCACACATCCAAAAAGTCCGGAAAGTTGGCCGCATACTTGTCCGCGCGCGAGACCGTGGTTGTCGCCCGCTGCCAGCCAAAATAGCCGAGCATCAAGCCGGCCGCCACCGCCGCGGCGGCAAGCCACGTCCGCGCATCGCGCCGCCCAGCGCCGAACAACCGCGGAAAATGCGTGACCAGCAGCGAGCCAATTCCGACCGGCACGGCGAAATCGAATAGCCGAAACCAATAGTAGCGCAGCACCTTCGCAGCCAGATCGGGGTGCGATCGCAAGGCGAGCCAGAGCAAATAGCCCGCCAGCGCGATCAGCGCCGCCCCGATTACAAAACCGACCAAGCGGCCCGCGTCGCGGGTCGGCCGCCATCCGAAATTGATCAGCAGATAGAGAATAAATAACGAAAGCTGCACTGTGATCGGCACGACCTTGAACATCATCGGGTTCAGATGGTGATGAATCCGCAATAGATATTGAATCTGATCGGCCTGGCTGATCGTATCGGCAGCGGCGCCCGCCGCCAGATGCAAGCCGAAATAAATGCTCGGCGCGGCTAGCAATCCGCACGCGAGCAAGTAAGGCAGCATTTTCCAAAAGGCATATTGTCGCCGGCCTGCGGCCAGCCAGACGCCAAAACAGATGATCGCCGACCAGCCGCCGACGAGCACATGGAACGCGCTGGCCAATCCGAGCCACAACCACATGCGTCCCCAGCGCCCGCGCACGAGGGCCTCCAGCGCCAGAAAGACGCCGACAAAGGCAAAGCCTTTGGCTTCGATGCCGCCGATGATCCATTCGCCCGCTAATTGGGTGTATTCGCTGGCGATAATCAGCGCGACTGCGGAAAGGACGCGCGGCCCAGCGCCCGCGTCGGGCGCCAGCGCCTTCATCAGCCGCCGCCAGCTATACGCCAAGAGCCCGTTCACCACGACCCGGCCAATGCAAGCGACCACCGGCAAGGGAAAAAAAAGGGTCAACCAGCCGAACGACCAGAAAAAGACCTGATGCGCGTCCGTCGAATCGACAAACAAATCGCCTTGGCACCAGCTCGGATTCCAATAGTGCTTCGCCTTGGCGAGATAATGGGCTTCGTTCACGTCGGGAATCGGCCACCCCGCATACAGCGAGAACATAGCGAAGATCAGCGCGACCTCCAGCCACCCCAACCAGCGCGGCGCGGCCGGGACGCGGACCGGCTCAGAGGTAAAGAAGGTGCGGGCAGAGTGGGCATCCATACCGGGCAGATTACCCCGCCGCTGCGCGCTTCACAAGCGGTCGCCGAACCGGCCGAATCAACGCTTGTGTCCCGCCCATCCCCGATGCAGCGCGTCTCGAGCGCGCGCGGCTCCTGCCGGAGGAATTCCCAAAGTACACATTCTTGCCAAACGCGGGGATTCGAGGCTGCCATCGTCTACCGGCTTCATTGAGATGGCCGCCCGGTGTCCGAAAGTCCTCGGTTATCTCAGTGCCCACCGATCGACAAGGCAAGTTGCCGTTGGGCGAGCGATTGTTGCTCCGCCGACTTGAATTTGGCATTCGGACGTTTCACAATGACTTTTAAAGTATCCGCGGGCACGATTGTCCGCGGCGGCAATAGTTTGAAATGCGTTGTCTTTTTTCAGGAGGCCCCGCCATGTGGTTCGTTTCCAAGCAACGCTGCATTCGAGTCGCCGGGCTCGGGCTGGCGCTGATCTTATGGCTGCCGCTGGTTGGGGCGCTGGGCGCGGCGGAGACCGAAGCGAGCGCGCTGGTCGGCGGCGGGGGGGGAAGCCCCTTTTCCGAATTGGCGAAGTCCTCGTCCGTTCTCGTCGGATTGGACCTTGGATTGGGCGATCTCAACGAGGCCCGAATCGTGCGCTCGATTCAAGCCATTTACGATAGCCCTAACGGCAATGTCCGGGGAAAGAAATTCGGCGGTCTCGCCGTCGAACATTTGACAATCGAAGCCAAGCCCGGCTATGCAATTGGCGCGATCGAAGCGTGGGGCGGCGCTCGTTTGGACGGACTAAGCGCGACATTCATGCGCCGCCGCGGCAGTCAACTCGATCGCACCGATGCGTATGAAAGTCGCTGGCTCGGCGGCCGAGGAGGAAGCGTGCACACCAAACTTGGCGGCAGCGGACATTTGGTTCTCGGAGTCCACGGCCGCGGAGGCGACGATCTGGACGCGTTCGGAATCATGATCGAAAAGTAGCCCTGCGGCCGATTGAGCGCCGAGAAAAACAGCGGCCCACGACTCCGAGAAACACGTCAACGCTTAAAGCCGGGTTCGTATTTGTTCGGCCGGCCTATTTTTGCGCGGCCGGTTTGGCGTCTGGCTTTGACTTCGCGGACTTGGCTTGTTGCTCTTCCGCGGCCAATTTCTCGGGACCAATTTTGTGCTTTAATAGGGCGGCGCCAGCCAAGGTCTGCGGATAGCCCGGCATGACCCGAGAGAACATTACCATTTTCCAATAATCGATCGCCTTCTCGGGTTTTCCATGGCGATCGAGATAGGCGCCGACAAAGTAATAGAACTCGTCTTTAGCCTCGGGAGCGCAATGAGCGCCGATTTTATCCAGTTCGCTCCAATCGAATTCGGCTTTGCCCCCTTTCGCGAGATCTGCGATCCAGAGTTTGGAGAGCGAGATTAATTCCGACGCCGGCTCCGTATTCGATTGTGGTTGATAATTGGCCGCATGATTTGCAATGAAATCCAGGGCTTTGTCGCGCCGCGATTGGTCCTTCAGATCTTCCGCGCTCAGGGCCGCAAGCAGACCTAGCTCAGGAGAAGGCAACCCATGCAGAGCCGCCTCGGCGATTTCCAACGCCCGTTTCGAATTGCCGCACAACTGGTTGTATGCGACCAATTTGGAAATCGACATGCGGTCCTTGGCGTCATCGACCAGGCTTTCCGCGGCGCGGCGACTCGCCAGATCTCCCTGGCCTGTTCGTTGATAGAAGCAAAATAATTCATCAGGCGAGACGCCTGGTTCGTTGGACAATGCTTGAAACAGCGGTTCTGCTTTTCCCCAATTCGCCGAATGTTCGTAAACCACGGCGCTCATGTAGCGCGCGGGAACATTGTGCGTGTTTTCGACAATCGCGACGTACGGCAGGGCTTTCTTCCAATCGCGCTCGAGAATGTAGTGTTCGATGAACCGCCCTTGCGCGAGCGCACGGATTTCCGGATCACGTGTTTTGTCGATAAACTTGTTGAGGGTTGCCCGCCAGCGGTCGAGATCTCCCTGCTGCTGATAGCATTCGGCCAGGCCGAGATAGCCTGGGGCCGAGAACTCCAGTTCGATCGCAATTTTGAATTGGCGTTCCGCCTTGGCGAATTCCTTGGCACGCTCGAGTTGCAAGCCCAGCGTTAACGCCAATGAGGGGTGGCCGGCGGAGAGCTTTTCCCAATCCGCGACATGTGACTTCGCCCACCCCCAATCGTATCGCAGCAACTGCGCCATCGCCTTGGGCGAGAAGGGACTGACGTCAAGGAGTCGATGCGCCTGTTCCGTTGACGGGGGGAATTGATCGCCTCTGCTGATCAACCAGTCGTTGGCGACATCGTCTCGCAGAGAATCCAAATAATCCAAAAGCGAACCGCCGAGATCGGAAACAGTCAAACGCAGTGGCCAGAAAAGCGGTTCATCGTGGATGTCGAGCTGATACCAATCAAATTTTTTCGTCATGTTCGCCAGGGCAAAAGCGCGATCCTTTTCGTTCGAAACAAACATGCCAAGGACCGGCATCAATGGGTTCTGCTCGAAGAGCGGGACGGTGGCATCAAGCAATTCGTCCACATTGTTGCCAGCGACACTGAAGTTGAGAGCGGCTTGGCGGAAGGTTTGTAAAAACGAGATCTGCCGAATCATCTGGGCCAGCGCGACCCATGACAACGGCGACGCAGCCGTGGATTTCAATCGTGATCGTTCCGATTCAGCCGCATTGCAGAGCTTTGAGATCAACGTAGCCCGGCGATCGAATTCCGCGAGGATCGCGGCGTTGGCATTCACTGCGGCTGCCGCCTCACCCGAGGTCTTCACGAACTCCTCAACCGAGTTCGGCAATCCGGCGATCGAAAGCATCCGAGCATAAAGCCGCTCCCGAAAAATCCCTTGACCTTCCACGCCGGGATACAGTCGATAGCATTCAGGGATCTGTTTGAGGATGTCGGGACCGAACAGTCTCAACTGGGCGCCGTCGCCTTCATGTTCAAGAGCCAAAAAACGCAGCAGCGCCGGCAAGTTCTGGGGACCTGCCCGTTGCGGGGCGAGCGCCAGTTGGTCTATCCGGCAGAAACTCCGAATCCATTCCACCCACGGGGCGACCGGCGGCGCAGAGGTTCTGCCGGCCGCGGCCCGGTCGGCGCGGTCCAAATCGTCGAGCGCAATCCCGTGCAATCCAGCCAGCGCCTCCGCAAACGCTAAATGGCGCAGGGACTCGGTGTCGGCGTTCGCTTGGACTACCCAGCGCTGTGCATACAACAAGGCGCGGGCCGTGAACACCGAGTGCAGCGAACAGAAATAAGGCTCGGTTAAAAGTCCTAATTGGGCATAGCCGCGGATCAACCCGCCGAGCAAAACGGGCGAGTCGCGATCCTGTTCGAGCGCGACGTGCAAACGACGCACCGCATCAAATTGGGCGGAGAACGTCAGGTCATTTAACAGCGTTTCGACCGCCTCCGGCATTTGCCGAGTTCGCTTCGAGCCGGGATGACGGTCGGCGCCCGCGAATCCGCTCTGCTTAAGGACCGCGACCCATTCGGTGCGGGCTAACTTTTCGGAGGCGGAAACCAATTCGGGATAGCTCAGCTTGTTGCCCGAGAAATCAAAATCGGCATGCCAAATCGAGGCTTGTCGCGTGCCAAATCCGCGCAGGAGTTCTAAGCGATTCTTGCCCGGCGCCACGGCCACCTCAAAGGGTTCGTTGTCGCCCTCGGCTGGCATTGTCTCACCAAGCAGGGCGTCACGAACGTCCAGGCCCAGTTCTTCATGCGCAGCCAAAAACAACGCTTGCCGGACAAGTTCACGCGAGAGCGGACCGCGGTATCGATGATCCTTAACGTGCATTTCCCAGCCGCGCGTGATGGCCAGGAAAAGCGTCTGCGGACCCGACGCGGCTAGGGCGAGATGCGTCCAGCCGACGACGATCATCCAGGCCAGAATAGCGCAGCGCTTCATGATCTGCCCTCCAAGAGAATGGGTTCATTCAGCAACCAATGGTCGAGCCCATTATTTCATTGCTTCGTCTCCGCTGTCAAACTGCCAGAGGTCTCAGGTCTCTCATAGTCGAAGCCGCGGATGTCAATGAGCGGCGAGCTTTACCGCGGTACCGTAGGCGAGGACTTCGGTCGCGCGTTGCGAAAATTCGGTCGCGTCGTAACGCATGGCGATGATCGCGTCGGCGCCAATGTCTTCCGCATGCGCGACCATCCGGTCGTACGCCTCCTCGCGGGCGGCCTCGCAGACGCGCGCGTAGGATTCGATGTTGCCGCCGACAATTTGCTTCAGGCCCCCCATGATCCCTTGCGAGATGCTCGGCGAGCGCACAACGATTCCGCGAACGATATGGAGGCACTCCGCGATTCGATGCCCAGGAACATCGTTGCCTGTGGTGACAATCATGAGATTTTCCGCCGCGAAAGGAGAGGGCGTTTTAAATATAGGTATTAATTAGGTTTTCGAGCATCTCTTGACGGCCGCTCGCGTTGGCGGCGGCTTCCCCCTCGACGAGGATGTATTTTTCCAGGGTTTTGAAATTCTCTTCGCCCGCCTCGATGCCGGCGCCGATTCCAGAGTCGTACGACGCATAGCGATCTTGGACAATCTTGGCGAGCCGCCCGTCGGCGCGAATCGCCGCGGCGATCTTCAAACCGCGCGCAAACGCGTCCATCCCGCCGATGTGCGCATAGAACAAGTCGACCGGCTCGAAGCTTTCGCGGCGCACCTTGGCGTCGAAGTTGACTCCGCCCGGATTGAGGCCGCCCCATTTCAAGATTGTGTGCATGATTTGGGTGGTGAGATAAATGTCGGTGGGAAACTGATCGGTATCCCAGCCGAGCAGCAAATCGCCCGTGTTGGCGTCGATCGAACCCAAAAAGCCTTGCATGCCGGCGTATTCCAATTCGTGCTGCATCGTATGGCCAGCGAGCGTGGCATGGTTCGTCTCGATGTTCAGCTTAACATGCTGCTCCAAGCCGTTCGCGCGCAAGAACGCAATACACGCGGCCGCATCGAAATCGTACTGATGCTTGGTCGGCTCTTTCGGCTTCGGCTCGAAGAGAAACTGTCCATGAAAGCCGATCTCGCGCGCGTACTCGACCGCCAGGTGCATGAATCGCGCGAGATGGTCGATCTCGCGTTTCATGTCGGTGTTCCACAAGTTTTGATAACCTTCGCGACCGCCCCAGAACACGTAGTTCACGCCGCCCAATTCTTGGGTGACTTCGATCGCCTTTTTCACTTGCGCGGCCGCATAAGCAAAAACGTCGGCATTGCAACTGGTCGCCGCGCCGTGCATATACCGCGGATTGCTGAACAGATTCGCGGTTCCCCAGAGAAGCTTGATGCCGGTCCGCTGCTGTTCTTCCTTCAGCACTTTGACGACTGCGTCGAGATTGCGATTCGATTCGGCCAGGGACTTTCCCTCGGGGGCCACGTCGCGATCGTGAAAACAGTAAAACGGCGCGCCGAGCTTCTCAATGAATTCAAACGCCACGCGAGCTCGATTGCAGGCGTTCTCGACTGAGTCGGCCGCAGCCTCCCAGGGGCGCTGCATCGTCCCTGGCCCGAATGGATCGCTCCCCGTCCCGCGGAACGTGTGCCAATAGGCGACCGCGAACCGGAGATGATCTTGCATCGACTTGCCTTCGACCATTTCGCCGGCGTTATAGTGGCGAAAGGCGAGCGGGTTCTTGCTGTGGGGTCCTTCGTACTTGATTTTTGAAATTTCGGGAAAGGCGGCCATAACCATCTCGGGGGAAAATAGGGATTTGAAGTCACCCAATGTGCCAGAATTCGCCCCTCGCGGCAAGGGTCCGCAGCCGCCACGCGGCTCCGGTCAGCGGCACTCTATCTGTGCGAAAACAGCGCGATGGCCTTGGGAAAAAAGTCTCACGCGCGACCCGTGGGTGATTGCTCCTTAAGCTTGTATGATAGGAAAGCAATGGCTCGTCGTCGGCCCCGGCAAGGAGCGGTGGGTCCACTGGATTTCTGTGCCGTTTTTTTCTCTTTGAGTAATCCATGTCGAATGATGCGCAAACGTTGGCGGCCGCGGTCCTGACATTGCCCGCCGTTCCGGGCGGCTGGGCAACAAAGGTCGTCGCGCTCGGAGCGCATTCGATTCGGCTGACATCGCCGCGCGATCCGGATGCTTTTCTCGACGACCCGGATGTAAACTCAGAGCATGCCCGCTCGGGCTACATGCCATACTGGGGTTACATTTGGCCGGCGGCCTGGGATATGGCGCAGGAGATCGTAGAGTATTCTTGGCCGGCCATCGGGCGCGACGCGCTCGAGATCGGCGCGGGGGTGGGATTAATCGGGTTGGCGGCGCTTGCGGCGGGGTTGAAGGTGACCTTTAGCGACTATGATCCGCAGGCCGTCGCCGCGGCGCTGTATAATGCGCGGCAAAACGGCTGGGCCGAAGCGGTTGGGCTCGTCCTCGATTGGCGGCAGCCTTTGAACCGCAAATTTCCACTCGTCTTTGGCGGCGATGTGATTTACGAGCGGGCGAATCATCAACCGATTTTGAATCTGCTCGATGCAATGCTCGCCGACGATGGCGCTTGTTGGTTGGCCGATCCAGGACGCGGCCGCACCGAAGCGTTTGTGATGCTGGCGTGCCGGCGCGGCTATCGCGTGGAGAATCGGCCGCTGCCGCAGTATCCGTTGCCGCAGCGCAAACATGAAGTGACCGACCTGTGGGTGCTGACGAAATCCGCCCGCTTGCGCGCGCCGTGAGGCGAGCTGCCAGCATGGTTCTTTCGGCCCCTTGAATCCCGCGCGGAGCTTTCGCCGCATGCAACTTCTCGACGAGCACAACGTGGGCGATTACTTGCGCGCGACTGGACAGATTGCGCCGACGGAGATCGTCCATGTAAGCGAATTGTCCGGGGGCGTTTCCAACGCGGTGTATTATGTCGCGCGCGAGCCTGGCGCGGGCTGCGACTTTGTCCTCAAGCAGGCGCGGGCCCAATTGCGCACGTCAGCGGCTTGGTTCTGCGCGGTGGAAAGGATTTGGCGCGAAGTCGCTGTGCTGCGTGCCTGTCAAAGGATCCTGGCGGCTGCGCTTCCGGCGCGGGGCGCTCCATTGCTACCGTCCGCGGACTCCGTGGGCGCGCCTGAGCCGCACGGATTGCACGCAACGACGCCGGAGGTCCTGTATGAAGATCGGGCGAACTATTGTTTCGCCATGACCGCCGCACCGGCTCAGCACCATGTTTGGAAGCGCGACCTGTTAGCCGGACGGCTCGATCCGCACGTCGCGGCGGCCTGTGGTCAATTGCTGGGCCGCTTACATGCCGAGTCATGGCTCGATGGCCAACTGGCCGCGGAATTGGGCGATCGACAATGGTTTGAAGAATTGCGAATTGATCCCTATTATCGGACCGTCGCCACGGTCCAGCCGGATTTGGCCCCGGCGATTCAGCGGCTGATTGACTCGATTTGGCAACAGGGCGGGTGTCTTGTCCACGCCGATTTCAGCCCCAAGAACTTGCTCGTGTTCGACGGGGGTTTGATGATGGTCGATTTTGAGACGGGCCATTTCGGCGACCCGGCCTTCGACTTAGGCTTTTTTCTGAGCCATCTGCTGCTCAAGTCGGCGGCGCGGCCGCAGCAAGCCGAGGCTTTTTTTCAATTGACCGAGCAATTTATGCTGGCTTATCGGCAACAAGTCGAGCCAATTCTGCCGGCTGGCGCGTGGCTCGCACTCGAGGCGCGCTTGGTGCAGAACTTTGCCGGTTGCGCGTTGGCCCGCTTGGATGGAAAAAGCCGCATCGACTACCTGCCGGACCAAACTTCCCGCGAGGGGGTGCGCCGATGGTGCCGGTTTTGCTTCGCAGAGCGCCCCACTTTGTGGGGAGAAGTCTTAGCTTTTGGGTCGGCCTTCGCTCAACGGGCAAAAACGCAAACTAAGGTTAAGAGGTCGTAAACGCCAGCGGCGAGCATGCGCTTGGCAAGCATTGGCTACTCTACTGTGGCCGTTGCCTTGAGGGCAGTACCTCGGTATCTCTGACCTTTTGAACGTCGAGGATTTGCGTGGCACGTCTTGCATTTTTTCATCGTTTGGCGCGCGAAGAACGCGGCAGCGCCACCGCCGAATATGCCATCATGCTGGGTCTGATCCTGGCAGTCACCTTCTTGGGGCTTGACGTGTTGAGCCGCACGACCGAAACGGCTTTTCAGAAAGTCGGCGACGTGTTGCAGCCGAATGCGCTGGCCGTCAAAGGGGTAGAAGCTTCGCCCATCCTCGATGAAAATGCGCGCCTCCAATTGCAGGTGGCACGATCCAATCTCTCGATCACTCTGGTTTTAGCCGGCGGCATCACGGTCTGCATGTTCGCGGCGGTCTTCATCGTCTGGCGCCAATCTCGCAAGAAGATGCTCGAAGCGGCCGCGAAATCGAAACAGGTCGCCGCCGCGCAGCACGAGGTAAAATACGCGCAGCCGAAACTGATCGCCAAGCGGCAGCAGATCTTCAAGATGCTCGCCCGCAATATCGAACGGCTGTTGCATAGCACCTTGCAAGTGAAGCAACTCATGACCGCCGATGTCGCCAGCGTGCCGCCAGAAACCTCGCTGGAGCGGGTGTCGGCCCGGATGTCGGAGTTGGAAATTCGCCATTTAATGGTCGTCAGCCACGCCGGCAAGCTGCTCGGCGTGATCAGCGATCGCGATCTGAAATCGCGCTCGGGGAAGAACGCCGAAAGCATCATGACGCGCGAGGTCCACACGGTCAGCCCCGACGTGGAAATCAGTCCGGCCGTGACCATGATGCTCGACCGGAGCATCTCTTGTTTGCCGGTCGTGCAAGACGGCTTGTTAAAGGGGATCGTGACTTCGACCGACTTGATGATGGCGGTGCAATGCTCGCTGCACGTTCTCCGCAATGCGACCGAGGCGATAGAAGAACCGGCGATTGAAAGCAAGAACATCTTCATGCCTGCCGCCGCGGAATTCGATCCGGTGACGACCGCGCCCACGCAAGCCTAAGACCGACCGCGGCGCACCCGAGCAGCCCGTTGAAGCATTCAATAGGCTGCGCCAGCGCGTGGACAGATCGCTCCGACGGCCGCGCAAGGCGGCGCGGCAACGGCGAATTCGCCCCACGGTGCTTGCCAATCTCAGCGGGCTTGTCCGATTCTGACCAAATCGGAGGGCCAACCGGTCGAAGCGGACGCTTTCCGCGGCCATTTTCCGCATTTTTGCGATTCCGCTTGACGACTTCGCCTTGCGGAGCGGATATTATTGGCGTAGCTCGGGCCCGCTGGGCACTGCCGAGCTTGCAACCAGTCGTGATCGACTCCACCCACCCGCCTGTGCCGCCAAATTCCCTCCGGCGGCGATTTCCGCGAGCTTCGCTTAGCCCCCGAGGAGTTCGTTGTATGTTACGCCTGAATTTTGGACGAACCGCGCGCTATTGCGACGGTTTCTCGCGCCGCAACTTCTTGCAAATTGGGATGGCCGGAATGGGCAGCCTCGGCTTGCCCCAACTGCTCCGCGCACGCGCGGAAAGCGTCAAGGCCGGCGCCGCGCCAAAAGAGACTTCGGTCATCTTGATTTGGCTCGACGGCGGGCCCAGTCACATGGACCTCTATGATATGAAGCCGGATGCTCCGCCTGAGAGCCGCGGCATCTGGTCGCCGATCAAGACGAACGTGCCAGGCATGGAGATCAGCGAATTGCTCCCGCATCAAGCGAAAGTGGCCGACAAGTTCGCCATTCTCCGCTCGCTGCACCACGATAACGGCGATCATTTCACGGCCGCCCATTACATGCTGACATCGCGCGGGGGAGCCAGCGGCGGCGATACGACGGCCAAGTTTCCTGGCATCGGAGCGATCGCCGCCAAAGCGGCGGGCGCTCGCAAGCCGAGTATGCCGCCCTATGTCAGCGTTCCTTATGCCAGCAGCGTCGGGCTGCGGCCGGGCTATTTCGGCGCAACCTTTTTAGGCGCGAACTATAACCCGTTTGAAACCGATGGCGATCCGAACTCGCCGAATTTCAAAGTCCACAATCTCGACCCCATTGGCGGGATGTCGATTGCTCGGCTCAATGAGCGCCACGCAATGCTCCGCCAGTTTGACCACTTGCGCCGCGCCGCGGACGAATCGAACGTGGCGCAGGCCCTGGACCAATATGAACAGCGGGCGTTCGATTTGGTGACGGGCTCCGCCGCGCAGAAAGCGTTCGACATTGACTCCGAGGATAAGAAAACGCGCGACCTATACGGCCGCACCGGAATCGGCCAATCCTGCTTGCTGGCGCGACGGTTAACGGAGGCCGGCTGCACGTTTGTCACCTGTCACTCCGGCGGCTGGGACCATCACTGGGATCTCGAAAAGGGGATGAACAACCTCATGCCCCAGGTGGATCAGGCTTTCGCCGGCTTGCTGACCGATCTAGCCAATCGCGGGACGCTCGGCAAAACGCTCGTCCTCTTGTGCGGCGAGTTCAGCCGGACACCCAAAATGAACAATGGCAGCGGCAAGGGAACTCCGGGCCGCGACCACTGGGGCAATTCGATGTTCTGTCTGCTCGCCGGCGGCGGAGTGCAAGGGGGCCGAATCGTCGGCGCGACCAATCCGCTCGGCGAATATCCAACCGAACGGCCATGCACGCCCGGCGACCTGCATGCGACCGTCTATCATGTCCTCGGCATCGACCCGCAGACGACCTATTACGATCGCCTGAATCGACCCTTCACCGCGGTCTCGCAAGGCGATGTGATCCAAGAATTGCTTTAAGCTCGCAAACACTTCGCAGCGCTGGCCGGTCTTTGATCAGGCGGTCTGGTCACGCTGCTAGCTTTGACTCAAGGCAAGCAGGCTACGGCGGTCACGTCTGGCTTGCGGTACGACTCGCGATTTCAGGCCAAGCCACAAGGCCGAAGCGACCGCAAACCGTCTCGTCAGGCTTTTCCCGCGGAAAACATGCCTCGCCCCCGTTCCGCGCGATCCAGCCATTACAGTTTGCCCAGACGACAGCAAGCTGACTTCGGACGGTCCGAGTGAGGCACGGACCCTGATGGCGCTTTGCGGGTAATCGCGGCTTGCTGGCGATGCAATTGTCTTGCCTGATTTGGCGACGACGCCAATAATGAGTTCTCGTCGCGTTGAGGCCCGCGATTGACTTGTCTAAGGGCGTGGGCGTTCTGCCTATCCGTTCGGGAACTTAAAGGGAATTGAAGAGGAAGCTCTAGCTATGTCCAAATCGCATCGGCAGTCGCAATCGCGTCGTCCACGGCGCTTGCAATTTGAGATTTTGGAAGCGCGGCAGTTACTTTCGGCCAGCACCTTCACGCCGTTTTATCATACGATTAGTTCGGCTCCGCTGGCGAGTTCGACGACGGCCGGTTACACGCCCGCGCAAATCCGCGCGGCGTATGGTTTCAATAGCGTCTCGTTTGGATCGACTGCGGCGGACGGCAAGGGCCAAACGATTGCGATTATCGATGCGTACAACGATCCGAACATCACTGCCGATCTGGCCGTGTTCGACGCGGCCTATGGCATTGCCGCGCCCCCGAGCTTTTCCATTGTCAATCAGAACGGCGGCACAAGCTTGCCCGGGACCGACCCCAGCCAAGGCTGGGAAGGGGAAATCGCTCTGGACGTCGAATGGGCGCACGCAATTGCGCCGGGCGCCAACATCATCCTCGTCGAGGCGAACAGCGCTTCGGATTCCGATTTGTTCGCCGCGGTCAACTGGGCCCGCAATCAAGCGGCCGTGTCGGTCATCTCGATGAGTTGGGGAAGCGACGACAACAGCGCCTACAAATCGAACGACCAAAGCCTTAGCAATACTTATCTGGTGACGCCGGCAGGCCACCAAGGCATCACGTTTGTCGCGTCGTCCGGCGACGATGGTCATCCGAATTTTCCCTCCGAGTCGCCCAATGTGCTCGCCGTTGGCGGCACCGATCTCTATCTCACCTCCAGCGGCGCGATCACGAGCGAAACCGCCTGGACACCGACCACCAGCGGCGGTCAGACCTGGAGCGGCGGCGGCGGCACGAGCACCGAGTTTTCCGGGCGAAAAGTGCCGGACGTTTCCTATAACGCCGGCGTCGCGGTTGCCGTGTATGACACGTTTGGGCCCGATCACGGCTGGGTCGGAATCGGCGGCACCAGCGCCGGCGCGCCGCAATGGGCCGCGCTGATCGCGATCGCGGACGAAGGCCGCGCGCTCAACGGGCAAGCGACCCTCAACGGCGCGACCCAAACCTTGGCTGCCCTCTATGCCGCCCCCAGCGCTGACTTTCACGACATCACTTCCGGCAGCACGCAATTTCAAAGCGCCGCGGTCGGCTACGATCTGGCGACGGGAATCGGCACCCCGGCCGCCAATCTGCTGATCCCTTACTTGACCACCTATGGCACGACGGTTGCGCAACCGACCGCGCCGGCAGCACCTGGCAGCTTTACCGCGCAGGCCGTTTCGTCGTCGCAAGTGAATTTGAGTTGGTCGCTTTCGTCGGGCGCGACGAGCTACAGCGTCTACGAGCTGATCAACGGCAAGTCGTCGCTGTTGACCACGCTGAGCGCGACCGCGAGTTCGTTGTCCGTGAGCGGGCTCGCGGCCAGCACCACCTATTCGTTTCAAGTCGTGGCGACGAATGCCGTTGGGTCGACCGCGACGAATTGGGCGCAGGCGACGACTCAAGCGGCCGCCGTGGCCGTGGCGGCGCCCAAGAACGTAACCGCGACGGTCCTCTCGCCCACTTCGGTGCAACTGAACTGGAGCGCCGTGACCGGCGCGACCGGCTACTATGTCTACCAACTGTCTGGCAGCAGCTATATCAAAGTCGCCACGGTCGCCGCCCCCGGCACGACGGCCACGATTAACAATCTGGCATCCGGGACGACAGTGTCATTTTATGTCGTGGCCTACAACGCGACTTCGACCGCATCATCGAGCATGATAAGCGCCGTGCTGCCGACGGCAGCGGCACTCTCCCCGCCGGCCAATCTGACCGCCGCGGCCACTTCCACCACCACCGGCTCGCTCAGTTGGAACGCCTCGGCCGGCGCAACACGTTATGCGATTTATTATTGGAATGGGCGCGCGTCGGTCTTACTCGGGTACGTGAGCAGCAGCACGACTTCGGTCACGATCACCGGTTTGAAAGCCGGCTCGACGACCTATTTCGCGGTTGCCGCGCAGAACGCGACGACCACGGCAACGTCCGATTGGGTCGCGCTGACGACGCCGCTCAAAAAGGTGACTGCCGCCGCGCAACTCTTGGCGGCGCAGCTGGCCAATCAGAAGTATTACTTCGGTTGGTAGGCCGGCTGAGGGGTTGCTCGCCGCGAAAGGGCAAAGAACGCGAAAGGGGACAATCGACTTCGGTTTTTCGCGCGCGGCAAGTATGCGAGCGGAAATGAGGGCGAGAGTGAATCGCCGTCGGATCCCATGCGCAAGCTAGATTCTAAAATTAAATGTTTTGCTCAGATAGCGCGCGAACCGCACGCCCAGAGATTGATACCCGACCTGGATTTTCGCTTGGCCTCGTAGTCCGGGGCGGAGCATAGCCGCCGGGTCGGTCAGCAGCGCGTTCGCCTCATACGAGGTGCTTTCTGGCCGTTCGACGCCGGCTGAATCGGTTTTCGTCACCAGTTCTCCGCCTGCCTTGTGAGAGAGTTGTTTCGGGCTGACCTTCAGTTCGATCTTTGCCACTTGCTCGATGCGACTGCTGAAGGTGCGATCGGGCAATTGCTCCAGTTTCAGATCGACGCGCTGACCGGCCGAAACAAACTCGACATCCGACTGATCAACGACGATCTCGGCTTGCATGTTGTTGGTATCGCCGATCTGACAAAAGAGCACCCCTTCTTGCAGCCATGCTTGCTGGTTTCGCGGATCGAGGGGAGTGCCGGTCCAGCCGGACAAGCGCTCGCCGTCCTCGTCCGGGCGAGTCGTCGTCCTTTGCGGGGCGATGATCATTCCGGACACCGGCGCGAGCAGCGTGAGACGCGCGCGATCGCGGAGCTTTTCGGCCAATTCGTTTTCGGTGGCGCGGAGCGTTTCTTTGGTGGCGGCGACTTCTTCGCCCGCTTTCGGGTCATGGCTGCGGACGGCGTTCAATCCGCGCAGCTTGGCGAGCCCTTCGTTGCGCTTCCCTTGCAGGTCGGCGATGGCCGCGTCCAAGTCAATATTCGAGAGCCGCGCCAAGGCGTCTCCCTTTTGAACCCATTGACCCGGCTTGACCAAGACCTCTTCGAGCTGGCCGGTCACGTCGATATAGACCGATTCGGCGTCACGCGGAGTGACTTCCAAGGCGCACCATACGCGATGCGGCAGCGGCACGAACGCGATCAACAACAACGCCGCCACGATGAATGCCTTGGTGGTGAGCAGGCGCATGCGATTCACTTTTTCCATCCTTCCGGGGACGACCACAAATTGATAGAGCATCTGCAATGGCTGGAGCAGCAGCCCCCCAATCGAGGCCAGCGCGAACATCTGGCCGAGAATCTTCAAGCCGTACGGCTCAAAGACCTTGTTCAAGAACCACAGAATGCCGAGCACGACCATCCAGCCGTAGACAAAGGAGGCCACGGAATAAATCGCAAACAGCACTTGATGGCGCTGCGGCAAGAACGGATCTTCGGGTTGTTCTAGCCCCAAGCAAAGCGAACTCATCAACCGCTGCAAAATCGTGCTCGATTTTTGCCGCAGGTTGGGAATCTCCAAAATATCCGAAAGAATGTAGTAGCCGTCGTAGCGCAGCAGCGGGTTGGCATTAAACATCAGCGTGCTAATCGAGCTGACGAACATCACGCTCAGGCAGAGCTGATGCAGCAGGCCGGGCTCGCTGAACCACCACATGAATGTGGCCACGCTCGCGAGACAGAGCTCGATATACATTCCGCCGGCGCCAATCGCGGCGCGGGCCCACTTGTTGGGCAACAGCCAGGAGTCAGAAACATTGCAGTAGAGACAAGGGGTCAGCACCAGCAGCAGCACGCCCATTTCGTGGCACTCGCCGCCGTGATGCTTGCAAGTCAGACCATGGCCGAATTCATGCAGAATCTTGGTGAAACCCAGCGCCAAACCAAGATAAATCCAATTGCTGGCGGCGAAAAACTCGTGAAACGTCGGCAGCTTCGCGCGAAACGTATCGAATTGCACGAGCACCAGCAGCAGAGCCGAGGCCATCAGCGCCAAGCACAGAGCCACCGCCGTCGTCGTGAAAAACCAGCGCACCCGCGGATAGAGCCAGGTCAAGATGCGCTCAGGGTCGAAACCTTTGAAGCGGATCGAGAGCAAATTGGCGAACGCGCTCCACAGTTCCTCGCGCCGTTTTTTGGCCGCTCGCTCTTGCAAGCGAAAGCCTTGCTCCGCCGATCCCGAAACCAACAAGCCCTTTTCGTGCAAGGTGCCGACAAAGTGCTGAAGTTCGTCGAGGGCGATTTTTTTCGGTGGAAAGCGCTCCTCGTACTGGCGTTTCAGATCATCGAGGCTCGAGTGGCCATCGAGCATTTGCCAAAGCGCGAATTCATCCTCTTCGAGCCGAAAATAATTCAGCGCAAAGGGATCCTTGAGCACCCAGAAGACGCGCCCTTGATAGACCTGGCGCCGTGTTGTCAGGTCAGGCCGCGCGCGCAGCGTGAGCTTGCGCGCCGCGGAGGATACCAAACTGTCGGTCAACGTCGGCATGGCGTCGCCAAGCTACAGGTCGGAAAGGGCTAGTTGGGGGAAGTCGCGGCGTGCTCAACGCAGTTGGATGGTCATGGTCGCGGTATAGCCTGGTCGGAGCACCCACTCGTCGCTTTCGCGCCGGTTTTCCACTTCGGCTTTGATCCGATACTCGCCGCCGGCTTCCACCAGCGGGCTGACAAACACGATCTTGCCTTGAAACTTCGCGTGCCGGCCGCGCGCCAGTTCGACATCGATCAAGGCGGGCTTGTTGCTGATTTCTTCCGGACCAAATTCGGCCGAATTCACCCAGCCTTCCACTCCCAAGCGATCCATGCGGACGACGCGGAGGACCGGTTCGCCGGCTTGCAGCCATTCGCCCGCGTGATGGTTGATCGAGACGACGATGCCATCGAACGGAGATTTGATCTGGCGGCGAGCGATTGTCTGGTCGGCATTTTCGACCTCGGCCGCTTTGGTGTCGGCCGTGAATTGGGCGACTTTCTGATCGACCTCGCTCTGCTCAATTTGCAGCTTGGCCTTATGGGCCGCGAGTTGCTTATTATCGAGTTCGACATCGGAGAATGCGGCCGCGGTTTTTTTCACGGCCTCGAGCGCCTTGCGATACTCGTTATCGGCGACGGCATAGGCTGCCTTGGAAAACCGCACATTGATGTCGTTCTCGGCATGCTGCTTGGCCGCCATATACTCGCCGTAGGCCGCCTTGCGATGAACCCGCGGCTGGCTGTCGTCCAAATGGGCCAACGGCGTGCCGGTCGTGACCTGATCGCCCTCATGGGCCAGAATCTCGCTGAGGACGCCGGCCTCTTGCGCCGGAATTTGCACTTCCTCCACGAGCGAGACCGTGCATTGCTGAAGAACCGGCAGGCCCGCCGGAGGCCGCGCCGCCGCGCCGACGGTTTGCGGGGGAGCACTGACCACCAATGTCATCGTCCATAAAGCAACCACCGAATGCATATCAACCTCGCCGAAAAGATACTTTGCCAAGAGGCTCCGCCAAGAATCGCGGCCCGAAAACCGTCCGAAGCGCGAACTACAGCTTGAACAGAATTTTAGATTGCACAAAATTCACGACATCGTGAAACCACACGTAACCGAGCGCGCGCTGACCGCAGTCGATCTTGGCGGTCACCGTGGCGCCGGGCCGCAGCTCCGCGGCCGTGAGATCGTCCTTGTTGATGGTTACGCGCACCAACACCGTGTTTCCTTCGTCGCCGCGCACCTCGGCTGTCGTGTGAATTTCCGCGACGCTGCCGGCCCGCTTTTGGCCGGGGTTGGTCGCCAAAATGTAGGTCACCTTGAGCGGCTCGGGCGAATGCTTCGCCTCGGCATCGCGCTTCGCGCCGGCGACATAGCCCATCCGATCTTCCGGCACATGCAACTCGAGCTGCCAAGGACCGGTCGGGTCGGCGATGGTCATCAGGACTTGGCCGCGTTGCACCGGCCGATGCACCAGCCGATCGCGTACCTGCCACGTGACTACTTGGCCGGCAATCGGGCTGATCGCCTTGAGTTGGGCGAGCTTTTGCTTGGCGAGCTCGACTTGCTGCTCGAGGCTTTTGCGCAAGGCTTGCAACTGCGCGGCTTGACCGGCCAGCCGGCTTTTTTCCGAATCGGAGAGCTTATAATCCGAGCGAGCCGAGTCGATCGAACGAATCTGTTCTTTCGTCGCCTCGAGCCGGCCCAAAACATCGGCCAGACCGACGCTCAGGTCGGTGTTCTTCATTTCCACCAGCGGCGCGCCGGCCGCGACGGCTAGTCCTTGATCGACATACACATCTTGCACGACGCCGTCGATCGCCGCGAAGACCTCGCGTTGGGCGACTGGCTCGAGCGTGCCGCGGCTTTCAATTTCCAATTCGGCTGGAATCAAGCAGAGCGCCAAGACCGCTCCAATCAGCGCGCCGGCCGCCAACAGCGTCTTCGGCAGATTGCGAAGCGCCACTAGCGCCCGGCTGCGGCCAATCAGACGCCACAAGGGCATGAGAAACAAGGCATGATGCTCAATCGCGTTGGCCAGCGCCGTCCCCGCATGCTCGCAGACCACCGCCGTCCGCTCCTTGAGCCATTCTTCGGTGCGGGCCTCCTCCAATTGCTCGACGATGAGCGCGCCGATGACTTTTCCGGGCGGCTGATTTTCCTCCGGCGATTCGGGCTCGCGGAGCGGGAGGACCGCCACGATTTTGGAATGCGAAGTATCGACGTACTCTTGCACGGCGTTTTCAACTTGCGGCGCCAGATCGGTCGTGTCGCCGAAGTACCACAGCGGCTCGCCGGTGCGGACCACGGCCGTGGTCAGCCGATTGAGCAAGCGGACGGAGTTGGCGCGGCGGTCGAGGATGTCTTGGCCGCTGACCGCGGAGAGGGTCGCTTTATTTCCCTTCAACAGGGCCACGCTAACCCGATCGCACTCAATCAGCCGCCGCCCTTCGTTCGCAACGGTATAGGCAATGTCGCGCGGATGGAGCCCGCGATGGACCGAGCGTGTGAAGTTTTCGAGTTGCGACCACATCGTTTGGCGTTGCGAGAACTGACGCAGGCGTCGCGTTTTGAGATAGTTCCCCGCATGGATCGCCATGCTTTGCACGAAACGGACCCAGCCGCGCTCGACGGTCGGCCGAGCCCCGGCCCGTTGAAAAATCTCGACGACGCCGACCACCTCTTGATCGCTTTTGAGCGGACAAAGGAGGAGCAAGTATTCGCTCGGGTTGAGCGGTTGGTCGCCTTCGCTGTCGCCGGAGCGCGGCGCAATTGCGTCGGGGCGGCCGCTGAGAAGCACTCGGCGGAGCACTTGGGCGTGGCGCTGTTGGTCTTCCTCGGTTTCGGTTAAGCCGGTCTCAAGCAGCTTGGTCTGATATTGCAGTTCGATGTTTTGATCGGAATTGACCATCCATAGCGCGCCGCCAAAAGCGAACAGCGCCGAGACGAGCCGATTCAAAAAGCCGGCATAGAATTCGTCGAGGGGGGCGTCCGACACGCAAAGGGTCTGAATTTCTTGGACGATCTCGCGAACATCGAGCTGCGACTCGGCGAGCGCGCGCTGATCGACCTCGTGGCCCGCGGCGAACGGATCAGCCGGGGCGGAAAAGTCGGAGAAGGACGAAGAGTAGGGGGTATTGGTGCTCAAGGTATCGTGCGTGAAATGAGGAGCGTGGCGAAGCGAGAAAGTCCGGCTTCGCCCCGGCGATGTTCGCCCCCAGTTGATACAATCGATACGATCGTCAACCTCAATGCAGACTCACTCTTTTTCGGCCGATCGACCGCTCCAACATCAGAATGCTTTCTCTGCGTAGGAGGAAAAGTTCTGCCCGCTTCGCTATGCCGCTTGATCTGCCCGATTTGATCGCGAACCAATTGCAGCGTCCCTTGCCGGCGCGCTCGGAGAAGTCGCCGTTCGAGAGCGACTTAAGCTACGGCCGCCACTTCGATGCGCCCGCGCCGACCGCGCGTCACGCTGCGGTGCTAGCAGTCCTCTATCCGGTGGCAGGAGTTTGGCATTTGCCCCTGACCGTCCGGCCGGTCCACCTGGCGGATCATCCCGGACAGGTGAGTTTTCCGGGAGGGTCGATCGAACCGGGCGAGACGGCCGAAGAGGCGGCCGTTCGCGAGTTTCGCGAAGAACTTGGCGTGGCCGCAGCTGGTTTGCGAATTCTGGGCGAGTTGAGTCCGGTCAATCTGTTCACGTCGGACTTTGCCATTCGCCCGTTTGTGGCGAGTTTGCGCGGCCGCCCTGCCATGCAGCCCAATCCCCTCGAGGTGGCCGAGGTGCTCGAGATCTCGCTGGCGGAACTGCGCGATCCGGCGCGGCGCGGGCGTGAGCTCATCCGGCGCGGGAGATTCTGCTTTTACGCTCCGCACATTGCTTGGGGGGGCCAGCACATTTGGGGCGCGACGGCGCTGATGCTCGGCGAGTTGTTGGCGGTCTTGGCGGCGGCCGAAGCCGCCTCGTAGCGATTGTGACGATTGTAATGTCCGCCACGGCGAGTCGCGCCGCGGCGCCATTTTACATGCCATGCTTATGATATGCCGCTGCAACTGCGCTACCTTCGTTCGCTCGCCGAGTTGCGCGCCAATGCCGCTGCCTGGGACGACTTGTGGTTTCGTTCTGCGCAGACCGCGCCGGTCGCCCGCGCGGAGATGGTCGCCCAATGGATCGAGCATTTTGCGCCGCGCGCAGAATTTCATGCGATCGTTATCGAACAATCGAACCAATTCGTCGCGGCGCTCCCGCTGGTCGGCGGCCAGCTCGCCAAAGTGATGCGCGTGGGAAAGCTCCCGCGGAACGAATGGTCGCCCGGCGGCGACCTGCTCTGGGACTCGTCCGCCGGCGATGCTTCCATGGACGCGCTGGCTGAGGGGCTGAAGCAGGCACCTTGGCCGCTAGTGTGGCTTGATGGAATTGCGCCGCGCCGCGCTGCATGGCAAAAACTCCAGGGCGCGCTAGAACAGCTCGGCTTGGAGCCGACTTACCATGATCAAACTCAAGTCGGCATGGTTGACTGCTCAGGCGACTGGGAATCGATGCAGGCCCGCTGGTCCGGCAACCATCGCAGGCATGTCCGCAAAATCGCGCGGAAGGCCCATGCGGAGGGCGAACTGGCGCTGCGGATCGAGCGCGAATTCGCGTCGCCGGCGCACGTTTGCGAACTGGTGCAGCAATGCTTTGCGATTGAAGACCGCAGTTGGAAAGGAACCGCGAGCGGCAGCTCGGTCCAGCGGACGCCAGGAATGCTCGACTTTTTTGTCCGCCAAGCTCAATTGGCCGCGGAGTGGGGCCAATTGCAACTGGTCTTCTTGAATTTCAACGAGCGGCCGATTGCCTTCGAGTTCGGCTGGCGAACCGCAACCACCTTCTATACGCCAAAGGTCGGTTTTGACGAAATGTATGCGCGGTTCAGCCCCGGCCAATTGTTGCGGCACGAACTGTATCGGCAGATGCAGGCCACGGGCGAGCGGCGCACGATCGACTTCATGGGCGACCT
>DASRSE010000323.1:0-7604 GCA_035656655.1 Pirellulales bacterium | reverse complement strand
GGCTGGCGACGGCGCGGATTCCCATTGGCGGCAGCCAGAGGATGCCCTTTTAGTCCACCGATTTTGCCAGCGTTTCCCAAGCCGCTTGGATCGAGCTCTCCGAGGCGCCCGCGGTGAGGACTTCGCCGGTCCGGACAATTTGCAAGGGTCCGCGAACGGTGTCCGTGCCGTTTGCGCCGTGGTGGCAATAGACCGGACAGACGGGACTTGGCTGGCGCCCTTGCAACTCCTTCAAGAACCGCCACGCTTCTTGATGGTCCGCCCCGCCAGGAACGCTAACGGCAAACACATGCCCTTCGTGCAGCGTCTTGACCGCCAACTCCAAGAGTTGACGCAGTCCCGCCGTTTCTTCTTTATCATTGGGAAGCAACACAAGGCGCCACTTGCGGGCCAACCCACGCACCATCCCCAACCGCGGATCGTCGGGCGGGGCGGTCCCGTTTTTAGGAAGGACCAAAAACCGCGAAAAGCGATCGGTCATCGTCAACAGTTGCAAGCAATCGTCCGTGCGGGCGCCATTGGCGACCAGCAACACCGGCCCGAACTCCGGCACTTGGTGCAATCCGTCCGCGTTCGCTTGCGCTCGGCCATACGTCCGCAGCCAGTACGCGGTGCGGACCAAGAAGTCGGGGCGTTGCCAGACCAGGAGCAAGATCATGGCCAGCGTGATCAAGCTCGCGCCAAAGAACTGGATTCGCGGAATCAGCGCGTTCCGCTCCAGCTGGTTGATGAAGCTTTCGCGCAGCGAATGATCGAGATGGACATCGTGCGGCGTGAGGTTCAAGCCAAACAGACCTTGCATGAATTTGGCCAAGACCAGAAACACCACCACGGCGATCAGACCGCCGGCGACATTCAGAAAATTGCTGGTGGCAACGAGATTGCCTTTGCTCCCCTTCGGCGCGCGGTCTTGCAGCAGCGTATACATCGGCACGATGTACAGCCCGGCAGCGAAACCGATCATGACGAGGCAGACGCGCTTAGCCCACGGCGAATGGACGGCGATCGCCAACGAGGCGGTGGTGACGACGAGAAAGGCGGCTCCGATCAAGACCAGGCCGAGTTCGAGCTTTTTGCCCGACAGTTGGCCGGCCGAAGCGCAGCCGATCCCGACGCCGAGACCGACCAGGCCGATCAACAAGGCGACATCGAGTTCAGCCTGCTGCGCGCCGTCCTTTTTATTGTTCGCTTCTTGATATTCGGTGTTGGCTTCTTCCGACAAGGTTTCGTGCCGCTCTTTTTGGAAGCGAAACTTTTGCGTGATCAGTTCTTTGTTGACCTCGCCTTGCTCGAGCAGCACCTGTCGCATGAAGAGCGTCATGAAGGCGAAGAAGGCGATGCCGACGACCGCCACGATCAGCGACCGCGATTGGCGGATCATCGCGAAGTTGCGCAGCGGCAACCACTCGAACGGGCGGTCTGGCGCCGCCGGCGGCAAACGCTCAATCAGCAGCGAGGCCGCCGCGCCAACAATCGCAAACGTCAGCAGCACCGCGCCGATGATCCATTCGTTCCCCGGAATCAACTCGTTCGCGTCGGTGATTCTTGACTTCACTTGCGAATAGAGAATCCCTCCGAACGTCGTGCCGAGGATGTTGGCCGTGAAGCTCGTCCCTTCCAATAGGCCGTTGCCGCGCGAGAGGAGCGAGGAGTGCAGAATCTCGGGCATGGCGCCATACTTGGCAGGGACGAAAAACGCGCTGTGCGTCCCCATGCAAAACACCCCCCCAAAAACCAAGGCCGCGCTCACGCAAGCTAGCGCCTTGGGCGAGAGGATTCCCCAACTGGCGCAGTGCGGCAGCAAGAAACCGGCCAAGACCATCCCCATCATCCCGACTTCCGCCATTTTCCAGGAGACGAGGATATTCCGTTTGCTGTACTTATCCGCCAGGGTGCCGGCCAGCAAGGAAAACAAGAAAAAGGGGGTGATAAAGCAGGCGGTAGCGATCGCGATGATCCAGTTTTCGTTCAGCCACGGCACCCCCACATACTTTACTAGCATGTCGATGGCGAAGAAAATCGCCACAATGGACGTCGCCTGGTCATTGAAGGCGGCCAGAAACTGCGACAAGATCAGCCCGATATAGCTGCGGTTGTTGAGGCTTTTCGCGGGCTGATGAGGGGTCATGGATCGGGGCCAGTCCGACGGTGGGTGCGAAACTGTTCTCGCCCTGGGAAAAGTTCCGAGTATAATCCGCCGACCGTGGAAAACTCAACCGGTCAGGTTAGTCCTCCCAGGGCCGCCAGATGGGCCGGCCTGGGGCCTGCACTGTCCTGGAACGGGCGCTTCGCGGCTGCGGCGCCGGCATGGACGCCGCGAAGTCGGCGGTTTGAACCGGCGCTGGCCACCGGCTGCCGCTGACAATGAAGATGGAAAAGATTGGTTTTCCTCCGATCCGAACTAGAAAGCAGCCATGTCCGAGTTTTTTACGTGGATTCTTGCCAAGGTGCATTGGCTTATTGACTTGGCGAAGCCAGAGAATCTGCTGGCCCTGGTCGAGAGCTTTCCCGGCTCGCGGTGGGTGGCCTATGCGATTCTGGCTGGAATCGTGTTTAGCGAGACCGGCTTGCTGATTGGCTTCTTCTTGCCGGGCGATTCGCTCCTGTTTGCCGCGGGCTTTCTCGCCAGCAAGCAAATTTTCGATATCGTGCTCTTGAACGTTGTCCTCTGCGCGGCGGCGGTCCTGGGAGACGCGGTCAATTACTTTTTTGGCTGGCGGCTCGGGGCCGACGTGTTCGAGAAGGGTCGGATCCGGTTCGTCAAGCAAGAGCACCTGCTGGCGGCGAAAGCGTTTTACGAGCGGCACGGCGGCATCGCGATTGTCCTCGCGCGGTTTGCTCCCTTCGTGCGCACTTTCACCCCCTTTGTCGCCGGCGTCGCGCGGATGAACTTCCGCCGGTTCTTGCTCTACAATCTGTGCGGCGGAATCGGCTGGGTCGTGCTGATGAGTCTGTCAGGCTATTTTCTCGGCCAGATTCCTTGGGTCGCCGCGCATTTTGAATTGGTCGTCTTGGGAATCCTCGTGTTCAGCGTGCTGCCAGTGGCCTTCGGCGTGCTCCGTCAGTTGGCCGCAGCGCGGGCGAAGCGCTCCTCGCCGCCGCGCCCGCTCGAGGCTCCGCCGGAAACTTGAAGCGGCGCAGATGCGGCGATGCAGACCATTTTCGGCAATTTCGGCCCGAAATGCTTGACAATTGGTTTTGCTCGGAAGATGATGCGATTGTCGTGCTGCGGCCCCTTTTCTTGCCCCGATGACCGGAACTTCGGGCGGTCGTCGTCGATTCTGCTCCGCCGCTTCAGGAAGACTTTTTTCCTTGAATTTGCTGTTGGCGGGAATACTCCGCGTCACCCCCCGCGATAAGAAGGACATGAACAACACACGTATTTTTTCGCGTCGCCGCGTTTGGATGTTGCTCGCTTTGGCTCTGTTCGCGGTATTGGCCGTGTGGCTCTTGCCCGGTACCGCGCTGGCCGAAGAGGCGGCCAAGGGGGCCGAACGGGCTCCCCAATCGACGGTAATGTGGCTGATCGAATCCTCGGGTTTCATCGGCGCAGTGATCCTCATGTTGCTGATCTATTTTGGCTCGGTCACGATTCAGCAATTCGTGCAATTGCGGATCCAGATCGCGATGCCGCCGGAAGTCGTTGCCAACTGCGAGGCGATGCTCGAAGCGAAGGATTTCAAAGGCATCTACGAACAAGTCAAGAACGACGACTCGTTTTTTAGCCGCGTGCTCAATACGGGCATTGCGGAGTTGCCCGGCGGCCTCGGCGAGGCGCGCGACGGCATGGAGCGGTTTGGCGAGTCGATTATCGTCGGCATGGAAAAGAAAATTAGCATCTTGGCCGTGCTGGGCACGCTCGGGCCGATGATTGGGTTGCTGGGCACCTTGATGGGGATGATCAAGAGCTTCAGCGTGATCGCCACCGCCGGGACGAACTTGGACGCGGGTCAGGTCGCCGGCGGTATTTCCGAAGCCCTGATTCTTACGTTTGAAGGGGTCTTTCTCTCGGTCCCTTCGATCTACTTCTATTCGTTTTTCAAGAACCGGATTTCGGTCATTTCGACGGCGGTCATGTTGCGCGCGGACGAGTTTCTGCGTCACTTCGCGCACGCCGCGCGCACCAAATCCGCGCCCGCCGCGGCTCGGCCCATGCCTCCGGCAGCGCCGGTCCGGTGAATCGAGTCGCACCGTTTGGCCCGCGGCAATTCCAGAGTTCTCGTCCAAATTGCTGGTTTGATCGATGTCCGCCTCCGTCAATGCTGATAATGCCGAACCGAATCTGACCCCCATGCTCGACATGGTGTTTCAGCTCATCACCTTTTTCATGCTGGTGATGAATTTCAAAGCCAATGAGATCGATCAGAATTTGAAGCTGCCGGTGGTTGGTTCGGCGCGTCCGGTCGATACCACCGCGGAGGATCAGTTGCTCGTCCTGAATATCAATGCGCAAGGCCAGCTCATCATGGCCAAGCAAGTTATCGAGAACGTCGAGGACAAGTTGAAACGCGAGGCGCAAGGCTCGATCATGACGGCCAAAATCCACGGCCGTGACCTGAAGTTTGGCGACGATCTGCCTGCTTGGGTCGTGTTGCGGGCGGATCAGAATACGCCGTTCAAAGCGGTGAATCGCGTGATTCGGGCGTGCCAGGACAATGGCTACCGCAATTTTGCGCTGATGGCGCTCGATCGTCCGGCGAAATAGCGTGGTGCGGTTCCGGAAGCCGGTCGCGGCCTGCGAGAAAGACAGTTCCCAACGAAACACGGTGTTCGCTTTCCAAGATTCTGGCTCGGTTAGATATGCGACGTCATCGAAAAAAAAAGGGAGGCGGCGAGGAGGTCACGCTCAATGTGACCGCCATGTTGGACATGGCGTTTCAACTGCTGACCTTTTTCATTCTCACGTTCAGGTCGCCGCCGGCGGAAGGCCAGCTCTCGCTCCGGCTCCCTCCTCCGCAACCGGTCACGACGCAAGGGACGAAAGCAGCTGGCCAAGAGACCAGCCCCGACTTGGCGAAGGGGGTGAACACCATGTATGTGACGGTCCGCTCCGCCAACGGCGAGATGGGGGACATGAGCGTGGGCCCCTTGGAATCGCAGATCTTGGTGCACACAATTCCGGAACTGAAGGAAGAGCTGAAAAAGGTCTTCAGCAATCCGGCCTCCCCTTACGAGCAAGTGATCGTACAGGCAGACCCGAAATTGCGCTACGGAGAACTAATGAAAGTGATCGGCGCTTGCAACGACCAAGAGATTCCCGATCCGGCCGATCCGAGCAAGCGTAAAAAGCTCAGCAAACTCAGTTTTGTGGAGCTGAATGGTTAGCCGTCCGCTAAGGACTTCTGCGGGCGCCGGGCCTCGCATTTTTTGACCCGGCTGCCGGATTTCTTGCCAAGGGGCCTATAATGGAGCAGGTGTCCCACGGCGGCAATCGATTGCGGTTTGCAGATCGTGGGCTTCTTCGTGGACGGACCGCCATGCGACGCCATTATTCCAGCCCTCCCTCGACCGGTTTCGCGCGGACCTCGCCGCGGACGCGGCTGATTACGATGATCTGCATGCTGGTCGTGCTGGTGATGGTGATCCAGCGGATGCGCGACCCGGCGATGTGGCAATGGCTCGAACCCGACCGGAGCGTCGCACACGCCCACCGGCCGCCCGACCGCGTTCCGCCAAAGCATCCTGCCGCGTCGCCGAATGAAGCGACTGCGGCGGAGGGCCAACTCGCCTTCAACGCTGAGCAGAGTCCGCGCTCCGATGGGAGCCAGCCCCTTGCCGACGCCGCGCCGGCCAAGAAGCCGGTAGCGGAGTCGCAGTCTGCCGAGAAGGAATCTGCGGAGAAGGAGTCTGCCGAGAAGGAGTCTGGCCAGCCCCACTCTTCCGAAGAGCCGTCTTCCCCTAGTCCGGCCGCTGCGCTCGACCAGGCGCCCGAGCCGAATTCGCCGAAATCTCCGGAGCCGGAACAACCGCCTCCTGCTGAGCGCAAAGTCGACCCCGGCCCGCCGCCGCGGCTGGACAACTTGGATTCGCAATTGACCGATGAAGATTCGGACGAAGCGACCGAGTTCGCCAAAAACATTCAGGCGATCACGGATGGAACAAAACAAATTCAAAAAGAGGAGATGTGGGCCTATCAACAGCTCGTGCGCTGGGTCTTGGCTCAACCTTTAGAGGTGCTCGAGCGGCGCTCGACTGCGGCGCCGCGCTACAACTGGTTTGCGATCCATCCCGAGCAACGGCGCGGCAAGCTCTACTCGCTCGATCTCGATCTTCGGATGAGCGACCTGTATCAAATGCCCGGCCAGACGCCGGGCGAGAATATCTATCTGGTCGAAGCCTGGGGCGCGACGACCGAGTCGCGCGGACGGCCCTTCGACGTCATCATCGTCGATCCGCCCGAGGGCTTTCCGGTCAAGCCCAACATTCGCGAGCGCGTCGTCTTCAGCGGCTATTTCTTGAAAATGCAAGGCTATGAGCCGGGCTCGGCTAAGCCGGGCGATAAGCCGCTGAGGGCCCCGCTCCTGATTGGCCGCATCGAGTGGAAAAAAATCGTGCCAATTGGCGCGAATCGCTCGGACCTGATCTGGCTGTCGGCAGCCGGCGGACTGATTGCGCTGTTTTTGCTGGTTTGGCTGGTCCGGTCGATCGTGCAAACGCGGCGCGGGGTTGCCGCCGTGAGCTCCGTGACCCGCGCCCGCACCCCGGAAGCGGAGGTCCAGGATTGGCTTCACCAGGCGTATGATCCGCAAAACCAGCCTGAGCCGGATGAATTTGCCTCGGAGCGACCGCCATTGGAAGATTCGGACCCGGAAGCATCCGGCGAATCCCCATGGCGACGAGATTTCTGAGCGGGAGGGGAATAACTTCTCCCCTTTCGACGATTTACGTATGGGAGCATCGCGGTGGGCGCGGCGGTGGGTGCTGGGATCGGTGGTTGGCTGCCGGCCAGCGCTGCGAAGGGGCGAGGTTGGATCGTGCCGTTCGCTGGCCGCCCGTGAGACGCGTTTGGCCCGTGATTATGAATGTAACTGCTTGACATGGCCATTGGCCCGGACCGATAATCGCGGATGGTATGGGGCCAGCCGCCACTTAGGGTTCCGCTCGCCAGATTGTGGCCGCCGCGCACACCCCAATCCTTTTCCGACCGTCTTTTACCTTAGGTGCTTTCTATGGACCTGATGGGCCATCATGCCGAGTCCGTTGTGGACGAAGTCGGTTATTCCACGCTCGACCGTCTTAAGCACTGGGCGCGTTACGAAGCGCCGTGGTTCATGGCCAGCCTGACGGGCCACGTAGTCGTGCTGCTGGCGCTGCTGCTCATCTTGGGCAACATCGTGCCGAAGCGCAAATACACCGAGGCGCCGCCCGAGATCGACGAGGCGAATGTGCCTGCTCAAGTAGAAGTCAAGCCGCTCGAGCACTTTGAAGTGGGCGAAACGCCTGAAGACCCGACGGTGCTCGATACCGAATCGCTGACGATGGCCGAAGCGCCGCATGCGGCGACGATCGAAGAGAACAACAGCGACGACAAAGAGTTCGAGCACAAAGGGGGCGGCGTCGTCAACGGCAGCGCGAACTCGCTCGGCGGGGCCGGCGGCTTCGAC
>DASRSE010000322.1:0-9412 GCA_035656655.1 Pirellulales bacterium | reverse complement strand
GTTCAGCTTATTAAGTCGGTGACATACAGGAGCGGCAAGTTCACGATGTTTGCCGATTTGCCGCTGGTGTTGCCAAACTTGAAAGGGGCCGAGGATCGCGCACGGCTCCTCTCGGCGCTGGCGACCGAGGAAACCTGGCTTGTTAACTTGTACGTTGACGAGCATTCAAACTTGGATGCGCTGGCCAACTATTGGGGGCGCGGCGGACGCGTGAATCAGGTGCGCCCCTATCTCGAGTCACTGTCGAAGGTGCCCGGCGGCGAAAAATTCTCGATTCGCGGGGTCCTGCCTCCGTTTGCGCAAACGCGGCTGTTCACCTATCCCGTTCCATCGCAAAATCCAGTCGAGCAACAGCGCGATTGCCACTGGTCAGCGATGAACTTTTTCAACACGACTCCGAACGACTCGTTTTCTGCGAACCCGATGGCGGTCGAGCAAGAAATCCACGACCACTACCATGAGGTGTATGCGAATTTTCAATTTGGCGACGCAGTTTTGTTCTACACCCGCAACGGCGAAAACATGAAGATTTTTCATACGGCGATTTATCTCGCCGAGAATCTGATCTTCACGAAAAATGGGCGCCGCGCGGCCGATCCGTGGATGATCATGAAGCTGGACGAGATGAAGGACTATTATCCGCAAACGACCGAAATCAAGCAGATGTACTTCCGCCGCAACGATCTGGAGTAAGGGGCGGCGAACCGGGTATTCATGATGGCGCAGTCCGGCGTTGCCGCCGCGCCGATTCGTCGTTCCCGCGCAGTGTCTCGCACGGCCTTTACCCTTCGGCCTGAATTCGTCATTCCCGCGCAGTGTCTTGCCTTTGCCTGAATTCGTCATTCCCGCGCAGGCGGGAATCCAGCGAATCGCGCTGCCACCCTCTAAAGCCATGCCGCCAGACTGGATTCCCGGCGTGCGCGGGAATGACGTGGCGCGGGGCCGGAAGGACATGGCATTTCGGCCGATCATCCCGCCTCGCTTGGAGATTCGCAAATTTCGCTTGCTTTCAGGACCGGTCGCCGGGTAAGGTTGCGGCATGGCTGACGGAGATTTTGGCATCGAATCGCTCGCGGAATATCTGCATCTCAACCCCGAACAGGTGGCGCGGCTCGCGGAGCGTGGCAAGCTGCCTGGCCGTCAGGTGGGGGGGCAGTGGCGATTTTCGCGGCCGGACATTGTGATTTGGCTCGAAGAGCGAATTGGCCTTTCGGATGATGCGGAGTTGGCGACGATGGAGCATTTTCTCCGCCGGCCGACACCGGCCGATCCGGATCGGCCGCACACCTTGGCGGAAATGTTGCCGCCGGAGGCGATTGCGATCCCGCTGCTCGCTCGGACGCGGAGTTCGGTCATCTCCTCAATGGCGGAACTCGCCGCGCAAACCGGTTGGCTGTGGGATCCGCAACGCTTGGCGGAGGCGATTCGCGAACGCGAGGAGATGAACCCCACCGCGCTGGAGTCGGGCGTGGCCCTGCTCCATCCGCGCCGGCCGCAATCGAAGATTCTCGGACAATCGTTTCTGGCACTGGGCATCACGCAGCAAGGGATTCCCTTCGGCGGCGCGCGCGGCTCGCTGACGGACGTTTTCTTTCTGGTCTGCTCGCTCGACGATCGCGGGCACTTGCGCACGTTGGCGCGCTTGAGCCGCATTTTGAGCCAACCCAATTTTTTACCGGCGCTCCGCGGCGCTGCGGATGTAACCGCGGCGCGCGATCTGATCGCGGCTGCGGAAGCGAAAGTCGATTGAGCGTCCTGCGGAGAAACTCAACTTGCGCGGCGCCAAGCGATCGGCCCGCGCGCTCTCACTTCTGTGGTTGATTTGGCATGCACGGTAGCTCCATTCTCGTGATTGGCGAGCTCGCGCGGCCCGAATTCTCCGCGGTCCAGCAAACGGCGACGGACTTGGGAGCGGGTCGCCAACGTAACGTGCGGGCCGCGCTCGCAGGGCTGCGCGCCGGCGAACCGCCTGAACTCATCGTGTTGCTGCAAGCCGCTCCTGGCGAACATCGTCCGGAGGAATTGGAGGAATTGCAGCGCGCTGCGCCGCTCGCGCGGTGGGTGCTCGTGTTTGGGGCGTGGAGCGAAGGCGAGACGCGGACTGGGCGCCCGTGGCCCGGCGCGCCGCGAATCGCCGCCCATCGCTGGGCTGGCTGGTGGGACCTTCAACAAGCGCGGCTCGGCCGCGGCGAGCCCGCCGGTTGGGAATTGCCGCCGACCATGACCGACGAAGAGCGCCAACTCGAGCGGCTCGGGGCAACGGAGGATCCCTCCGCGTCGGCGCGTAGCGGCGGCCTCCGCGTCGGCATCTATGCGCACGATCGCGCCTGGTTCACCGCCTTGGCGGAAGTCTGCGAAGCGCGCGGCCATGCGGCAATCAAAATTGCGATGGCTGCGAGCGCAGCCGAAATTCTCGAAGACCCGGTTCTCGAAGGCCCGGCTACGGAACGCACCCCGATCGAGCGCGCAAGTTCAAATCGCAGCTTAGACTGCGATGTCGTGGTGGTGTGTGGCCGCTCGGCCGAGCCGGAGATCGAGCGGCTGGCGGCGCAATTGGCAGGCCGGGTCTGGTTCGCGCTGGTCGATTTTCCACGGTGGGACGACACCGCGCGGCTCCGCGAACTGGGGGCGGCGGCCGTCTTCGCAAAACCGCTGTACAGCGACGAATTGTGGGCCCAGATTGAACGACTTGCGCCGCGACGTTCCGACCCTTCTCATTAAACGGCCGCCGGTTCCGGCTCTTCTTGCGTGAAGGAAAACTCCTCGTCTGCGAAGTCGATCTTCACGATCGTGCCGGGCGAGAAATGCCCTTTCAAAATTTCAGTTGCCAAGGGATTTTGAATGCGCTGCTGGATCACGCGCTTCAGCGGCCGCGCGCCGTAGGTCGGGTCGTAGCCTTCGTGGGCGATATGCTCGAGCGCGGTTTGGGTCACCACCAGGCTCAAGTCGAGATGGGCCAACTGCGCTCGCAAATGATCGATCTGGATCGAGACAATCTTGCGAATCTGATCGCGGCCGAGAGGATGGAAAATGATCGTTTCGTCGATGCGGTTCAAAAACTCAGGCAAAAAGTGCCCTTGCAAAGTCGTTTTGACCGCGTCGCGAACTTCCGCTTCGCTCCCCCCTTCCTTGTTGATTTCTTGAATCAGTTGGCTGCCAATGTTGGAAGTCATCACGATGATCGTGTTGGTAAAATCGACCGTATGGCCGTGGCTATCGGAGAGGCGCCCGTCGTCCAGCACTTGCAGCAGAATATTGAACACATCGCGATGGGCTTTTTCGATCTCGTCCAACAACACGACCGAGTATGGGCGGCGGCGGACGGCTTCGGTCAGGCGGCCCCCTTCTTCAAAGCCGACATAGCCCGGCGGCGCGCCGATCAAGCGGCTGACGGTGTGCCGTTCCATGAACTCGCTCATGTCCAGGCGGACCATCGCCCCCTCATCGTCAAAGAGAATCTGGGCGAGCGCTTTGCAGAGCTCGGTTTTGCCGACCCCGGTCGGTCCGAGGAAAATGAATGAGCCGATCGGCCGGTTGGGATCTTGCAAGCCCGAACGGCTGCGGCGGACGGCGTTGGCAACAGCGGTGACCGCTTCGTCTTGGCCCACCACGCGCTCGTGCAGCCGTTCCTCGAGCACGAGGAGCTTGGCCTTTTCGGTTTCCATCATCCGCGTAACTGGGATGCCGGTCCAAGCGCTGACGACCTCGGCGATTTCCTCCGGGCCGACTTCTTGCCGCAGCAACCGGCGGCCCGTTTTCGGCTGATCGGCCGGGCCGGCTGTTTCCAGCCGCTTGCCCAATTGTTTGCGGCGCTGATCGAGCTCGTACAGCTTGCGATAATCGTCTTCGCCGACCGGCATGCCGGTCGATTGCTTCTCTTTGATGGCGGCCGAAAGCTGATCGAACTCGACGTCCGCCTTGTTGAGTTCGGCGCGGATTTCATGGACATTTCCGAGTCCTTGTTTTTCGCCTTCCCATTGCTCGCGGAGATTGGCGAGCTTGTACCGCAGGTCTTGCATTTCTTGCTCGATTTCGTCGAGCCGATCGCGGGCATGCTCTTCGGTTTCCTCGGCCAGTTGGCGCGCCGCCAACTCGAGCTGCACGAGCCGCCGCTGGACCTGATCGATTTCAGTCGGCACACTCTCAAGTTCCATCGCCAGCCGGCTAGCCGCTTCATCCACCAGATCGATCGCCTTGTCGGGCAGAAAGCGATCGGCAATGTAACGGTGCGAAAGCTGCGCGGCCGCCACCAGCGCCGAGTCCTTGATCTTGACCCCTTTGTGGTGGGCTTCGTAGCGCGGTTTTAATCCGCGCAGAATTGCGATCGTGTCTTCCACCGACGGCTCGCCGACCATGATTGGCTGAAAGCGGCGTTCGAGGGCTGCGTCTTTTTCGATGTGCTTGCGATATTCGTCGAGCGTCGTCGCGCCGACGCAGCGCAGCTCTCCACGGGCCAGCGCCGGCTTGAGCAAATTGGCCGCATCAGCCGCTCCTTCAGCGGCGCCCGCCCCAATCACCGTGTGCAATTCGTCGATGAACAAAATGACTTGCCCTTCGGCGGCTTGGATTTCGCGCAGAATCGCCTTCAGGCGGTCTTCGAATTCGCCGCGATACTTTGTCCCGGCGATCAGCGCGCCGAGATCGAGGGCAATCACGCGCTTGTTTTTCAAGCTCGTCGGCACGTCCCCTTGCACGATCCGCAAGGCCAGTCCTTCGGCAATGGCCGTTTTGCCGACGCCCGGCTCGCCGATCAGAACCGGATTGTTTTTGGTGCGGCGCGAGAGGACTTGGATCACGCGGCGGATTTCTTGATCTCGACCGATCACCGGATCGAGTTTGCCTTGGCTCGCGCGCTGCACGAGGTCGATGCCGTACTTCTCGAGCGCTTGAAATTTTTCTTCGGGGTTCTGGTCGGTGACCCGGGCCGAGCCGCGGATGGACTGCAAGCCTTTGAGGACGTCCTTTTCCGTCACGGCGTTGAGCTTGAGCAGGTTCTTGGCCTTGGAATCAACTTTGGTCAGCGCCAAGAGCAGATGTTCGGTGGAGACGAACTCATCTTTCATCGTCCCGGCCTCTTGAGCCGCGGCTTCAAAGACCTTGGTCAAGTCTGGAGTCATGCCGGGCGAACTGCCGCCGGAGACCTTGGGCAAATGTTGGAGTTCCGCCTCGACCACCCGTTCAAGCTGCGCTCGCGGCGCGCCGATTTTGTCGATCAAGGGCCGCACGACTCCTTCGCTTTCGCCCAGCAAGGCGGCCAACAAGTGGAGCGGGTCGATTTGAGGATTGCCCTGATCGGCGGCCAGGTCTTGCGCGCGCTGCACCGCCTCTTGCGCCTTCACGGTGAATTTGTCAAAGCGAAATGCCATGGTAGTTTGAAAAACAAAAAGCTGGCTGAAATAAAAAAGGGAATCGAATTCGCTCGTATTGGCCCGCAATGCCGCTATCAAAACAAACCGCCGGGCAAGACCCGGCGGCTGTTTCAATTCAGAGCGAGCGGAGTCGCAAGTTGGACGGAGCGGGTCACTCCTTCACTTCGAACTCCGCGTCAATGGCGTCTTCCTCGGGCTTCATCTGCGTGGAACTGCCCGTGGCCTCGGCAGCGCCGTCCGCCGCGGGAGCGGCATTGGCGTCGTAGAGGATTTTGGTCATGGCATGCGAAGCCTGTTCGAGTTCGCCGATGGCCGACTTGATCGCGTCGAGATTCTCTCCTTGGGCGGTTTCACGCGTTTTCGCGATGGCCGCTTCGATCGGAGCCCGATCGGTTGACTTGATCTTATCTTTGTGTTCCTTCAAGAGTTTTTCGAGTTGGAAACACATTCCTTCGGCCTGATTGCGAGCTTCGGCCAATTCTCGCTTCTTCTTGTCGTCGGCCGCGTGTTCTTCGGCGTCGCGCTGCATTTTTTCGATTTGGCTCTTATCCAAACCGCTCGATTGCTCGATGCGAACCGAGTGCTCCTTGCCGGTGCCGAGGTCTTTCGCCGAAACATTCACGATGCCGTTGGCGTCGATGTCGAATTTGACTTCGATCTGAGGAACGCCGCGCGGCGCTGGCGGGAGCCCCTCGAGGTTAAACTGGCCGAGCAGCCGATTGTCGCGCGCCATGGGGCGCTCGCCTTGGTAGACGCTGACCGTCACCGCCGATTGGCTATCGGCCGCCGTGCTGAAGACTTGCTTCCGCTCGGTCGGAATCGTGGTGTTTTTCTCGACGAGTTTCGTGAAGATTCCGCCTTCGGTCTCGATTCCGAGCGAGAGCGGAGTCACGTCGAGCAAAAGCACATCCTGGACTTCGCCGGACAAGACACCCCCTTGGATTGCGGCGCCGACCGCCACAACCTCGTCCGGATTGACTCCCTTGTGCGGATCCTTGCCGAACATTTTCTGTACGAGTTCTTGCACTTTCG
Source organism: Pirellulales bacterium (assembly GCA_035656655.1). Taxonomy (GTDB): domain Bacteria; phylum Planctomycetota; class Planctomycetia; order Pirellulales; family DASRSE01; genus DASRSE01. Next base: position 3,011 of record DASRSE010000322.1, on the reverse strand, counting down.
GGATGCGGGTCGAGCCGCCGACTAAGACGACCTCGTCGATTTCGCTCGTCTTGAGCTTCGCATCCTTCATGGCTTGTTCAACCGGGCCACGGCAGCGCTCGATCAGATGATCGCAGAGTTGCTCGAACTTGGCCCGGGTGATGTTGATTTGCAAATGCTTCGGACCGCTGGCGTCCGCCGTGATAAACGGCAGATTGATATCGGTCGAACTGGCCGAACTCAACTCCTTCTTGGCTTTTTCACAAGCTTCTTGGAGCCGCTGCAAGGCCATCGTATCTTTGCGGAGATCGATCCCTTGTTCTTTCTTGAACTCGTCGGCAACGTAATGGATCAGGGTTTCGTCGAAGTCATCGCCGCCGAGATGCGTATCGCCGTTGGTGCTGATGACGCGGAATACGCCGTCGGCCACCTCAAGGCACGACACATCGAACGTGCCGCCGCCCAGATCGAAGACCACGATCTTTTCATGCTCTTTTCGATCAAGTCCATAGGCCAGCGCCGCCGCGGTCGGCTCGTTGATGATCCGCGCGACCTCAAGCCCCGCGATTTGGCCGGCATCCTTGGTCGCCTGCCGCTGGGCATCGTTGAAATAGGCCGGCACGGTGATGACGGCTTTGTTCACTTTGTGGCCAAGATAAGCTTCCGCCGCTTCTTTGAGCTTGCGCAGAATTTTGGCGGAGATTTCGGGGGGCGTTTGCTCCTTGCCCGCCACTTTCACCTTGACGTATTCGTCGGGTCCGCCGACGACCTCGTACGGGACCATCTTTTCTTCGCCAGCGACTTCGCTGTGGCGGCGACCCATGAACCGCTTGATTGAGTAGATGGTCCGTTTAGGATTGGTGACCGCCTGCCGCTTGGCCGGCTCGCCGACGAGAACGTCGCCTTTGTCAGTGAACGCCACGACGCTCGGAGTCAGGCGATTCCCCTCCGCGTTCGGGATGACCTTGGCTTCTTTTCCTTCCATGACGGCGACGACCGAGTTGGTGGTCCCCAAGTCGATGCCGATGATTTTTTCTCCGGATGCCATGCTGCACTCCTTGATGTTCTGTTTATGGCGTTATTTTTTGGAATGGCTAATTCACGCGAGCCAAAATCGCAATCGTCGCCGAAGATGGGCGGCGGGAATGTCGGCCCGCTGGGATGAAACGAGAATTTAGCAAAGCCTGTGCCATTGGTGGCTGAATCCGCTGGCAATACTAAATTGATAGCTGTTAATGGTTTGCGTTGCAATTAGCGCGGACAATTTGACTTCCAGCACAATCCACAATGGAGCCGCCGCTGCCAATTTGACAGCCGGCGAAGGGAGGCCGGCGGGCGTTGCCAATTCGGCAGGCGACGAAACCGCCAAGCGAACCGGGACGCAAATCGCAGGCCGGGAGTTGTGCGGCCAATCGTCGTCGATTCGTGGCTTGAGTACGCGAGATTCAACCTAACCGTGGGCGCGCCAAAGTCCACGCTGCCCGTACGGGCACTTGGCTAGCCGAGTGCCGAACAGCGTTCCGCACAGCTCGCAAATAGCAGCTGGTATCGTCATTTTGGCATCGCATTCGTGCGATGACGCAGCCGGCCGAAGGCTTTCACCAGCCCGTGAAGAGGAGCTCTCTAGCCCGATTGCGACCGGGCGAAGCCCGAACGGCAAACTCGGTTCGGCGGCACTGTCGGGCCGAAACCGGCCGAGCCGGTCTCAATCCTTTGCAGAATAAAAGACCGCGGCAATCGGGAGGCATTCCTTGACACTCGATTCGGCCACAAGTACAAGGGGGCTGTCTATTTGCTGTCGCTCTAGCACAGCTCGCTTTTCGCCCGCTGGCCCGATCTTCATGGAAAAGAGCCCCTCGGCTAATCCGAGTCCCGCCCTGAACAAGCTCCGCGCTCAGATCGACAAGATTGACCGCGAAGTGATCAAGCTCATCAATGAGCGGGCGAAGCTTGCGCATGAGATTGGCAACGTCAAGCGCACGACCGGCCAAGCGGTCTACGATCCGGCGCGCGAAGAGGAAGTGTTGGGGCGCGCGATCGAGCACCACAAAGGCCCGCTCTCGCCGCTTTGCATTCGCGCCGTCTTTCGCGAGATCATCAGCGGTTCGCGCGCCCTGGAAAAAGACCTGCGCGTTTCGTTTCTCGGCCCGGCCTACACGTACAGTCATTTGGCCGCCTTGCACAAGTTTGGGCAAGGGGTCGAAATGCTGCCGGTCAGCACCATCGGCGCGGTTTTCGAGGAAGTAAATCGAGGGCACGCGCATTATGGATTGGTTCCACTTGAGAATTCGACCGATGGCCGGATCGCCGACACGCTGGAGAACTTTGTGCGCTTGCCGGTGCGAATCTGCGGCGAAGTGCAATTGCGGATTCATCACAATCTGCTCGGCCGCGGCTCGCGCGGCGAGATTCAAGAGATCTACAGCAAGCCGCAAGCCCTGTCGCAATGCCGCAACTGGCTGAGTCGCCACCTGCCTGGCGCGCGAACGATCGAAGTCACTAGCACCACTACGGCGGCACAACTCGCGCAGGATAAGCCCGGAGCGGCGGCCATTGCCAGCGTCCAAGCCGGGTTGCATTATGGCCTTAGCGTATTGGCCGAAAACATTGAGGACAACCCGAGCAATTTCACGCGGTTCGCCGTGATCGGTGAACACCCCGCCACACGCACCGGCCATGACAAAACGGCCATCATGTTCGAGGTCGACCATCAGCCGGGCGCGTTGGCCGACGCGATGCAAATCTTCAAGCGCAACCGGCTGAATCTGACGTGGATCGAAAGCTTTCCCATTCCCGAGTTCCCCGGCCGATATTTGTTTTTCATCGAACTCGAAGGGCATCAGCAAGACCTCCGGGCGCGCCGCGCGGTCGAGTCGCTGGAAAAGAAAGCGTTGCGGATGGTGGTGCTGGGTTCGTACGCCAAAAGCAGCCCGGTGGAATGAGAGCGCGGGGCGGCGCGGGCCGCGGGCCTAGGCACGCGGCGGCTCAGATCGATTTTCCGCGGCCATTTCTGACCCTGGGCGGCAGGTCCG
>DASRSE010000321.1:0-10306 GCA_035656655.1 Pirellulales bacterium | reverse complement strand
CGACTAGCTGAATTGGGGGCGACCGCATATGGTCTTATGGCGCACCGCCACGGCGGTTGATGCCGAATGGATGTCTGGGAAATCCCGCCCTCTTCTCGCTCTTGGTCTTGACGGAGGCTTCCTCATGGAAGCCTGTTGAAGAATTCATCAGGCTACGTCATCGCCAGGATGCGCGAGCCGTGCGGAGCTCTGCTCTGCCCTTGGCGAGATTGAAAAATGCCACGAGGGCATTTTTCAACCGGCTGTTAGGCCCCGGCATTCCGGATAATCGGCAAACCGCTGCGACCGCCGGCCGAGTTTAGAAATTCGCCTCTTGCTCACTGGGCCGCGCGCGTCGATAACGAATTGGAGCGGACCGTTTTTATGTGCCCCCGCCGGAGTCGAGTGCGATGCCTATTTTGCCCCCGGAAACGGATCTCTATCCGGCCGATTTGTTGGAAGAAAGCTCGGACCTGCCCTGGTGGGCGGTGTACACGATGGCGCGCCGCGAAAAGGACCTGATGCGCCGGTTGTTGAAGCTTGAGATTCCGTTCTATTCGCCTTTGGTGTCCAAAAAAGGACGCTCGCCGAGCGGCCGCGTCCGCGTCTCTCAAGTCCCCTTGTTCGCCGGCTATGTCTTTTTTCGCGGCGATGCGGACCAGCGGCGCGAGGCGCTGGCGACGAACTGCATCTCGCAGTGTCTGGCCGTCAGCGATCCGGAACAGCTCCGCCGCGATTTGGCCAATGTCCGCCGCTTGATTCTCTCGCAACAGCCGCTAACGGCCGAATCGCGACTCGAACCGGGCGCCCGCGTGCGGATTAAAACCGGCCCGCTGATGGGACTCGAAGGAGTGATTCTCAAACGCCACGGCCAGGAACGGCTCCTCGTCGCGGTCCAGTTTTTACAACAGGGCGCCTCGATCCAGATCGAAGATTTTGTCGTCGAGCGGATCGACGGCTGAATCGCACGCGGCCGCCACGGCGCGATTATGTCGGGGAAATCGCGGTTCAGACTCACGACCGCTGCTTATTTTAACGGAGATCCGCAAAAAAAGACTGGACGATTTTTAGGGAATGGGAGAGAATGCAACTATCCACCATAGCTGGCAGTCTTCTCTTCCACCGTTTCTTCTCTTCCGCATTCTCTTCGGAGTCTTTCGATGTCTCGCTCATCCGGTCGGCCCGCTCGGGTCTCGCGCGGTTTCACGCTCATCGAATTGCTGGTCGTCATCACGATCATCGGCATGTTGATGGCGCTGTTGCTGCCCGCCACGAATGCGGTCCGCGGCCAGATGCAACGCGCGGCCTGCTTGAACAACCAGCGCCAAGTCAGCATGTCAGTCTTGCAAGTGGTCGCCGCGAGCTCGAACAATGTTTGTCCCGGCTGGCGGAATATCATCTATCCGAATCCCTCCAACCCCTCCGCATCGCTCTATTGCAGTTGGGTCGTCCTGGCCTTGCCCGGCCTGCAACAAGGCCAGTTGTATCAGCAGTTTCGCTCGGGGACCGTCCCCACGGTCGTTCCGTATTTGGAAGTGCTCGTCTGCCCTAGCGATCCGCCGCCGAACACGACCAGCCCCGCGCTCGACTACGTCGTCAATGCGGGCATGATGGACGCCAACGGCGGGATTGAAAAAATCACCGACGGTCTGTTTTTCGATCGTTCGAGCACGAAGCCGCTCACGATGACCATGTCGAAAATTCCCGACGGCGCTGAAAACACGCTGATGATGTCGGAGAACATGAACCTCGTGAAGCTGCTCAACCCGACGCTCGGCTGGGGAGACACCAGCAGCTATACGGTCACCAAGCCGATTTTTAGTTTCTGCTGGTGGGCCAGCGCCTCGACCAACGGCACGGTGAACCCATATCGCAAGATCAACGGCGGCAAGGTGGCGGATCCGTCGCTGCCGACGGCGACCGCCAATGACTACGCGCGGCCGGCGAGCAATCATAGCGGCGGCGTAAATGTCGCATTCGCCAGCGGCCGCGAAACGTGGCTCCGCGAAGACATCGCCTACTATGTCTATCAGCAATTGATGACGCCCGACGGCCAGCGCGCCAGCACCATCGCGGTCGACACGACCGGCACGCCGTATTTGCTCCTCGATTCGGATTACAAGCAATAATCGGGCTGAATCCGTGTCAAGCGACGCCACGCGACCTAAACTCGTCATTCCCGCGCAGGCGGGAATCCAGTGCCTGTCACGCGATGGATTCCCGCCTGCGCGGGAATGACGGAAGGATGATGCCAGCCCCGCTCGTTAGCGTTGCGGTAGCGCCCGTGCCGCTCAACCACCGGACTATCTGCTGACATCTCCGGCCCCTCGATGCCACGTTGACAATCCCTTGGACCCCCATCAATAATTCTCCCGCCAGACACCGCTGGCAGAAGTTATTTATCGACAAGTCCTTGTTCGCGCGGGTTACCGCGGCTCGTTTGCGCGGGTTACCGCGGCTTGTTCACGCGGACTACCGCGGCTAGATTGCGCCGTGGATTGCGGATTCATTCCGCGGCTGGGGCGGGCGTTAGCGCGCTGAGTGCAGATAATCTCGATATTCGCGATCGAGTTCTTCGTACGACTTGCCCATCAGCTTGGCGAGCGTTTCATTCGTCGCTTTGCCCAAATAGACCGCGTCTAAGTAGGCCACGAATGGATCGCGATAGGCGTTTTGATGAGCGTGCATGAAAAACTGCGCTAAGCCCGACGATTCGCTGTAGATCTTCGGCAGCCGGTCGTCGCGCTGAAAGGCGTCCATGCCCATCGCCGTTAGCTCCGAGAGAGGAACGTAGAACTGATCTTGGAGCAGCCGCTTGCGAGCGGCAGGAACGCGCCCCTCGTTGAATCCGCCGAGGGTCACGTAGCCGTCGCCGACGACCATGGATTCCATATAACACGCGGCGGCTTCAATCGACCAAAAATTCGCGCGGCGCGCGAAGTCCTTCCCCACGGCGCGCGTCTCTTGAAACAGTTGGTGCGTCGCCTCGTGGTTGACCGTACCTTCGTCTTGTTCATCGCCGGCAAAGAAATAGACCGTATGGGTCGTGTCGAAATAGGCCCCGAGTGTTTTACTGATGTTCGGCTGCGTCGCGACCAGCGCCTGGTTGTACTCGTCGCGATCGCGAAAATACATTACTTGGTGTTGTTTGCGGAGGGGGCGCGGCGCGGCGGTCGCCACGAAGAGCTTGTTCAGCTCGCTCTCGCTCATGTGAAACGTGAGATAGACTTGCTGCCAGACTTCAAATAGCCGCTCCAAGCGGCGCGACAGGGCGACCCCTTCTTCCAAACTGTGGTTCGTCAGCACGACATAGTGCTCGGTATCAATCCGCCAGCCGTTTTGAATCGAGGCATGCAGCCGCGCATCCTCGTCGGCTTTGATCCAACGATTGTTCACCCACCGCAGTCCTTGCTCGTACCGCTCGACCTGTCCGTGTGGAATCCAGCCGTACTTTGGGTGCCACACGTCGCCCCCGCGCAACCGCGCCACGGAGAACGGCGTATACCAAGCGTTCTCGTATTTTTGATGGCCGAGAATAATCTGCGCTGGTTCGCAGTCGGGGTTTTCGCGGGCCGTTTCAGCGGCCAACTCAAATGCCGCGGCCAGATGGTGTTCTTGGAGCGCCTGCTTTGCCAAGGCGAATAGCCGTTCGGCTTGCGCCTTGCGCAAGGCGACGAACTTCTGCCACCAGTCGGCTTGCTCAGCGGTCGGCGGCGTCCCTTTCCATGGCGGCGCAAACGACTCCGAAGGCAAAAACAGCAATTGCTTGTCGGGCTCTCGGGCAGGCTGCCAGTGCTTCGTGGTCTGCGCCTCCGCGGCCAGATTCCGCGCCGCGCACCACTGAGCGAGTCCCTGCAATTGCTGGTCGTAAGCGGCATACAGCGCCGTGCGCCGGGCGGGCAGATCATCGGCTCGGGCCGGCTGCGCCCCTCCCAGCACGAATGCCGCGAGCCAAAGCGGCGCAAGCAGACCAATCCAACCGCCTCGAGCGGCGGGTCGAACATGCGGAGATTGAGCGGTTTTCCGTGCCACAAGCCGATCCAGCAAGACCCAGCGAGCCCGCTACGGACGAAATATTCGCAGCGCGCCGTCGCTTCTCTCAGTGTAGCATTTCAGTTCGCGCGGCAAAGAGACTTCTGCCCCGTGCTAGCTCGTTTGTCGAATTCGCCTTGTCAATCGGGCAGACGGCCGCTTACAACAGCAGTTCGCTTCCGCCGACGCCTATTTGCGGCTTGCGGCCGGGCGCAGCAAAACGTGCGAATGTATGCGAATTCTTCTCGTCGATCATCTTCCGCCGCAGCCCGACAATCCCGCGGGAGGGCTGGCTTGGGCAAGCGCCTTGGCGCAGCGCGGGCATGCGGTCCGTTTGCTGTGCACGGCCCCGGATTCTGGCGGCACGGATTCTGGCGGCGCGGTTTCTGGCGGCACAGAGTCTGGCGGCGCGCAGGATCGAGCGCTGGTCCGCGTGATCCATTGCGCCAGCGCAGCAGAGGCGGAGGTGCGCGTGGCGGCAGCCTTTGCGCCGTCCAACCTCCCGTCCGGGCCGGCCGGCTCGGCGCCGGCCGGGTTTGCACGCCTGCTCGATTTGCAATTGGTCCAATTCCGCGACGCGTTGCGGCGAATTCTTGACGAAGAGATCGATCGCTTCAACCCCGACCTCGCGCAGGCGCAGCAAATTTGGCTCTGGGGACAACTCGTTATCGAGTCGGGGGTACCGTGCGTCGTGCGAGCCGGCGGCATGGAGTTTTCCGCCGATGCGGACGATCCGCGGTTGCACGCCTTGGCGGCGCAAGGCGCGGATAATGCGAGTCGAATCTTGGTTGCCGACGAGGCTCGAGCGGAGCAAGTGGCGCGCCGCTATCCGGACGCGGCGGACCATCTCGTGCGCTTGGCCGATCGACCGAGCGCCGCCGCCGTAGATCAATTGCTCGCGCTTTACGAGCAAGTTTTGGCGGAGCGCTTTGGCGGAGCGCCCTGAGCAGAGCCGGCCGCTTGGCGACGCAATCGTGGACCGCCGCGCGCAGTCCGTTAAAATATTCGGCAGGCTGCGTCAGCGCAAGAATGCGACGCCACTCTGACGACGTCCAGCGCGGCCGTCTCGCAATCCAACTCCCCTCGTCATTCCCGCGCAGGCGGGAATCCAGCGTGGTGCGCATATCGTTATTTTGCGCGCCGTGCGGAGCTCTGCTCTTGGGGAGATTGAAAAATGTCACGAGGGCATTTTCAGCAGGCTGCTAGGCGGGCTTTTTCCGCTCTTCGGCCGGCGCGGCTTCGCTGCGCGGTTTTTTCAGCCAACCTTCGCGAACGACGATGGTGGCAACGCGATCTTCCAGGTTCGGGCGAAAGATCGTCAAGAGCATCAAGGGCAAGTACCACGCCATGAAGAGTCCGCCTCGATGCGCGTGCCAAAACTGGGTGCTGAGCATCACCACGGCGGAACAACTCAAGAGCGTGCCCAGGTTTTTGCGCGACGGCCAGAGAGCCAAGCTGCAAGTCAGCACGGCGCACGCAGCCAACACCGTCACGCGATAGACCGGATCGATGAATTGCAGCCCCCAAAATCCTTCGAGATGCTCCATCGCCGGCAGCATCAAGCCGAGGGTCGGCTTCATCCAGACGAGAAATTCGGCTTTATCGGCCGCCATCAGCCATTCTTGCAGCAACACGGCGCCGACGCCGACGAACAGCCCCAGCAAAAACCGCCGCCAGCCGCGCTGCGCATAAAAACTGATCCACAACGGCAACAAGAAGAGCGGATAGTAGATTGTCCCCAGCGCAATCCCGATCAACAAGCCGGAGAAGATCGGCCGCCGATACATCACGACGGCCCAAATCAGCAGAGCGCCCGGCAAGATGTGGGTCACTTGGCCGGTCCACTGCGCAGTGTACGGCAGCAGCAAGTAAAGGACCGCGGCGGCGATGCCGGTGCGAATGTTGTCGAAATGCCAAAAGCCAATCAGAATCAGCCCGAGCACGATAAAAAAGTGCGACGCGACGGCAATTGCGCGGGCTTGTCCGTGATACGAGAGGTCGGGCGGCTTGGCGGCGCTCACGTTGTCGGCGGGGGCCGGCGCTTCATCCGGCGGGTGATCTTCGACCTTGGGCAGCGGCTCCAGCGGCACTTCATTTTTCACGCTGCCGAACAAGGGAGGATGCATCCACAAGCCGGAATAGAGCCGATAAAACAGCGGATTGCCGGGCCCCCACTTGGCAAAATCGAGCGATTCGCCGGGCGCTTTCGGGTTGGGGTGGGCCGCCGCGGCGGGCAGATCTTCGTTGCCGTCGATCAATTCCGGCCGGATCACCAGCACATTCGTCATTAAGAAGACAAACAGCGTGCCGCCAAGGAAGGTGAGGCCGCCGACCGACAGGTTCGGCTCGAGCAACGGCCGCCGCACCATGAGCGAATCGAGCAGCAGGCGAATCACCAATAGCCCGCCGATCGAGAAGAGCCAGATATAGCCCCCTTGTTGAATCGCAGCCTGATGATTTTGGTGGCCGTAGTTGACCATCAGCAAACCGGGCGAGAGGAGCATCAGTCCGATCAGGTCGAGATTGCGGACGCTCCACAAGCGGCTGAACTTGAAGTAGAGCGCAATCAAGAGCAGCGACGACAGATAAACCCAAGTCGTAGGGTTGACTGGCTCGTAATTGACAAGGACGTGGCCCATCGCGGACGACACCCGCGGTGGTTTAGCCACCGCGGCCCCAGAAAACTACCGCAGCCGCGCCATTCGTGGCAGATGCGGCCGTGGAAGAAACATGCAGAATACGCGGTTTAGCACAGTTTTCAAGGAGCGCAGCACCAGCCACACGATCGCCAACGTGGTCAACATGTCGCGTCACTTCCTTGTTAAATCCGAAATTCCTAGGCGCGGAGGGCCTTTTTCGGCGGACCTGGGCTGGACCGCAGCGCCGCCAGATCGCGGGTTCTTCGCGCCCCTTTCATTGGTTGCCGGCGGAGACGATCCGGTCACGAACGCAACAAGCGGGCCCGCGCTTCTTCCGCCCAAGGCGTTTCCGGCGCCAAATCCAGAAAGGCTTGCCAGTGGGCGCGCGCTTCTTCGTGCCGATGAAGATCGTCCAGCAGCCGCGCCAAATGATAGTGAGCATCCGCATATTCCGGATGAAACGCCAAGGCGCCGGAAAAAGCGGCCGCCGCCAACTCGCGCTCGCCCTGCTCGGCCAACACGCAACCAAGATTCGCCCGCGCCTCCACGTAGTTCTCATCCAACTCGACCGCCACGTAGTAGCGCTCGCGCGCCCCGGCCAAATCGCCCAATCGATACAATAACTCCGCGAGGAGAAAACAGATTTCAGGCGACGGGCCGCCGGCGGCCAGCGCGGCCCGATACATTTCGGCCGCCAGCGGCAGATCACCCGCTTCTTCCAATTCCGCCGCGTATTGAAACAGCTCGCGCGCCGAAACCTTTGCTGGCGGCGACGCGTGCCGCGCTAACGACAAAATATGGGACGGCCCGTGCCCCTCGGAGCGATGGCCCGCGCTTGGTTCGCCCGCCGACGAGGACGCCCCGTTTTCGAGATCCGCAAAATCGAACCGCAGTTGGCCCCCTAGTTCGGTCAAGCCCTCGGTCTGGCGAAACAAAAGTTGCTTGCCATCGAGAATCAGCGGCAGATCGGCCAGCGGCCGCGCCACTTCAGGCACGCGCCGCGACAACGCGCCCCCTTGTTTTTCGATCGCGTGCAGCGTGAGCCCCGCCGCCAACCATTCTTGAATCCGCCGCGCGGTGGTCACTTCGCGAAAGTCGAAGTAGGGCAACCGGCGAACCTCGCGCACTGGCGCGATCAACTTTCGCCGCTGCCATTGCCGTACCTGGGAGATCGATGCTCCCAGCAGTTCCGCCAGCATGGCGGGAGTATACAGCTCTTGCACCAAGGGCTCGCCGCCGACAAAGCCCAGCCGCCGCCACAGTTCGGTTTCCGTCAGGATTTCCAGGCGCCCGGCATCGATCGCGCGGCGCGTCGGCTCATCAAATTGGGCGCGGATCGGCGCCAAGCCCTCGCTCGGCAAGTCGCTTTCGCCGACCACAATCCAATCAGTGTCGGGATCAGGCCGATCGAGACACACCGCGCCGCGCGCGGCCACCAGCTCTTGCGCCTGCTTGCGCGACATGCTGGCAAAACGACCGACCAGCGCGACCCGATGATGGGCCAAAGGGCTCAGGGGCGGATCAGGCGGAGCAACTTCCAGCATGCCAGCATCCTCGGCAGCGAGCGGTTACGTGTTCAAGCGGTTGGGTTCAATCAGCTCTCCGCGAGCGCCAGCCCGCCCAGATGGGCGAGAAGCAGTGAACCCGCGCACCTGCGCCATGAGGGCTTCGCTCCACCCAACATCCGATTCACCCGGCGCCACCGGCCCCGCACTCTCGGAGGCAACCTTCCGGCCGGCAAAGCGGAAATCGGGGCCGCGATGGAAGCGTCTCTCCCGCTCCGATACCGCGCTCGGTTCGAGTGAGCGGATCAGAATCCGGTGTTCGGCAGCCGCTCTGCGAACTCGCGCCGCGCTACCAGTTCAATCCGACCTGACCGCCGCCGCTGCCGCGGCCCAAACCTCCCTTGAGCGGAACTTTTCGTTTGGCCGGAGCGGCCGGCGGAGTCTCAGGCTCCTCCGGTAGCTCCGGCTCGTCTTTTTTGACGGGCATCGGCTTCGCCATCAGGGCTTTGATCGAGAGGCTGATCCGCTGCGCATCGGCATCGACGGAGAGGACCTTGGCCTCAACCTCCTGGCCTTCCTTCAAGAAGTCGCCAACGCGAAAGACGCGGCCGTAGGCAATCTCGGAGATGTGGACCAAGCCCTCGATGCCCGGCTCGAGTTTGACAAATGCGCCGAAGTCCATGATCCGCGAGACCGTTCCCTTAACGGCGCTGCCCACGATGTATTTCGCGCCGGCATGGGTCCACGGGTTCTCAGTCAGATCGCGATACGACAGCCCGATTTTGCGCGTGTCCGGATCGATCTTCTCGATTTTGACCTTCACTTTTTGGCCAATTTCCAGCACGTCGCTCGGGTGCTTCACCCGATCCCAACTCATTTGGCCGATGTGGATCAAGCCATCGATCCCGCCGAGATCCACAAACGCGCCGAAGTCGCGCAGGCTGCGGACGACCCCTTCGCGAACTTGACCGACTGCCAATTCGCCGAAGATTTTTTCCTTGGCCTCTTGCTGTTCTTGCTCCAGGACAGCGCGGCGGCTGAGGAGCAAATTGCGCCGCTCGGGATTGGCCTCGGTGATCAAGCAGGGCCACCGTTGGCCGACAAACTGCTCGATGTTTTCCACCCGGTAGAGCGAAATCTGGCTGATCGGCATGAAGCCGCGGAGGTTATTCACCTCGCATTCGAGGCCCCCTTTGTTGTGTCCGGTGATCCGCGCTTCGACCACCATCCCTTCGTGAACTTGCGACCAATCGGCGACCGAGACGGTTCCATGCGGCAAGGTCAGTTCGTACAGCCCTTCTTCCGGATCAAAGCGACTGACGCGGACCTCGAGCTGCGCGCCGGCGGCCGGCGGCGTCGCAAATTGTTTCAAGGGGATGAATCCCTGATTGCGGCTGCCAAGATCGACAAACACCAAGTCGCGCGAAATGCTCAGCACCTTCGCTTGACGCGTCGAATCCATCTCGATCTGATCGGCGACCGGCGCGGCGGCTCCGCCGCCCCCCAACATGTTCTCCAACGACAAGTCGCCAAGGGCTTCGTCCATCTCTTGTTGCAGCTCGGGGCTCAAGGCGGCGCGCAAATTTGGCTTGGGAATGGCTTGGCCCGGCCGAACCGCGCCGGTCTCAATCCGCGCGGTCGCCGTGGCCGCCGAGGGAACCCTGTCCGCCGGCGACATGGCGGCAGAAGCGGCACGCGGCTCCGCAGCCGCTGGTTGCGCAGACATTGGCCCCGCAGCCGTTGCTGGCGCAGTCGCTGATTCCGCAGACATTGGTTGCGGCGCTGAATTTTCCGGGCCGCTGGAAACGGTCGCGACCGGTGCGCTGGCGCTGGAATTCGTTCCTGCTGGCGCGGACGCGGGAGCAGGGGCAGGGCGCGCCGAGATGCTATTGCCCGGGTTCACGATTTCCGCAGCGCTTTCGGCGCGGGTTGGCGCGTCGGGCGAGGTCTGCCGGAGCGGGCGGCTGGGCGCATCGGCCGGAGGAGTGGGCTGCGGGTCGGGCGCCGCCGGGCCCTTGTTCTGCACGACGAACTTCACGCGCGGCTCGACGCGCGGGGCCTCCACCCCGGGGCGCTGCGTGCCGATCTTGATCCGCGGCCGCGGATCCGAACCGCTGGGGGAAGGCGGCGTGGCGGGAGGGGGCGAAGAAG
>DASRSE010000320.1:0-41205 GCA_035656655.1 Pirellulales bacterium | reverse complement strand
CGGGCGCGACGCAGAAACAGCTCTCCGCCTGGCAGCGGTTGATACTCGAACGGACGCCCCTGACCGAATCAGATCGAGACGAAGGGGCGATTGACGTGGCGTGGTTCCGGCGGACGCATGCGCAACTCGGCGACCAGCGCTGGCAAGCGCTCGCCGCCGCGGCGCGGTTCGCCGCCAACCCGAGTCAGGCGAAGCGCGCGCAGTTCATCGCCAATGTGTTGCTCAACCGCGTCCGCCGCAAACAACTCATCGACGGCATCAAGCAGAAGCAGTTGAAAGAATCAGTCCGCCTGCTCGGGCTGCTGCCGCTGGCAAAAGGAGCCAAGCGCGACGCCGACCTGCTCGAGCGCTGCAAAGTCCTCCGCGAATATCGCCGCTACGCAAACCAGCTGAGCGGCTTGACCAAGCCTGCCGCTCTCTTGTCCTGGCAAATCGGTATGAAGAATCTGGCCCAGACGGCGGGCTTCGCCGATCCCTTGCGGCTCGAGTGGGCGGTCGGCGCCGAGGCGGTGAAAGACCTGGCTAAAGGACCGATCTCACTCACCAAGTCGGGCGTGACGGTGACGTTGGCCCTCGACTCGCTCGCGCAGCCGGAAGTCACTGTCGACAAAGGGGGCAAGGCATTGAAGTCAATTCCGCCGGAGATCAAGAAAGACAAAAAGATTGCCGACCTGCTGGTCCGAGCGACCGATATCAAGCGCCAAGCTGCCGGAATCCGCCAGTCGCTCGAGGCGGCCATGTGTCGTGGAGACGTGTTCTCGGGCGAGGAGCTGCGCGCGTGGTGCAAGCACGCGCTCCTGGCGCCGTACCTCGCTCGCCTCGTCGTGATCGGCGAAGGAATCGCTGGCTATCCCGACCAAGAAGGCCAAGCGCTCCGCGACCCGCATGGAGATTGCGCTCCGGTCGAACCGCAAGTGCGGCTGCGGCTGGCGCATCCGCACGATCTGTTGGAAACGAAGGCCTGGGATGCTTGGCAACGCGAATGCTTCCAGGCCGAGCGGATGCAACCGTTCAAGCAAGTCTTCCGCGAGCTCTACGTGCTCACTCGGCAAGAGCAAAAAGACGCCACGAACTCGCATCGTTACGACGGCCAGCAGATCCAACCGGTGCAGGCCGCGGCACTCTTTGCCAGCCGCGGCTGGAACACACAGGACGGCGTGTTCAAGGTCTTTCATGACCTCGGCATCACGGCCTGCGTCGACTTTCAACAGGGCATCACGACCCCGCTCGAGGTCGAAGGGGCGACGATCGCGGGGGTGAGTTTCTTGCGCCGCGACACGTGCCGCCCAGCCGAATTGGCGAGTCTGCCGCCGCGCCTGTTCAGCGAAGTAATGCGCGACTTGGATCTGGTCGTCAGCGTGGCGCATGCCGGCGGCGTCGATCCCGAGGCCAGCGCTTCAACCGTCGAAATGCGGGCCAGCCTGGTGCGCGAAACGTGCCAGTTGCTCCGGCTCGATAATGTTCGACTCGAACCGTCGCATGTGCTGATCGAGGGAGCATTGGCCGCTTATAGCGTCCACCTCGGGAGCGGGGTCGTTCACACCTTGCCCGGCCATGCGATCTGTTTGGTGCCCGTCCATGCGCAACATCGCGGGCGGTTGTTTCTACCGTTTGTGGACGATGATCCGCGGACGGCCGAGATCGTTTCCAAGGTGCTGCTGCTCGCGCGCGATCAGCAGATTCAAGACCCAACCTTATTGGAGCAGATTCGGGCCTGAGCCGAGCGCGTGGCTCCTGCCGGCCGATGGCAAGACGACTTGTTCGCGGGCCGAACGATTCCAGCATGGACGGTTTGACTGAACCGCGTACGGTTTGACTGAACCGCGTACGGTTTGACTGAACCGCGTACGGTTTGACTGAACCGCGTACGGTTTGACTGAACCGCGTACGGTTTGACTGAACCGCGTACGGTTTGACTGAACCGCGTACGGTTTGACGGTTGTTGAAAGTCGCGCGCGAGGTGCGTATCTTGGGAGGGGTGCCGGTGCCATTGCGCCGCGCGAATCCTTGCCGAATGAACTTTCGCTGGGGCGATCGAGCCGATGACGGAGTTAAACCAGGAATTGCAGCCGCAAACCGCGATCCTCGACTTGGCGGGGTTGCCCTATCAACTCGCCTTGGTGGAGTTTCTAAAGCGGCTCGACCCTGACGTCTGGGATTGGATCGCCAAATCGGCGACGGGCGCAAAAGCGGCGGAGGAAGTGAAATTCGAGCTCTTGAAATCGACCTATCGAGTCGAGCGCGAATTGCAACCGGCAATTTACGAAGCCGCCGAGGAGGTCGCGGCCCGATGTGGGATTGTCGCGCCGGTGACCATCTATCAGGCGCAGAATCCACAAGGGTTGAACGCCGGTTTGGCCTACGTGCTCGGCGAGATTCATCTCATCCTGCAAGGCCCGATCGCCTCGCAGTTGACTCCGGTGGAAATCCGCGCCCTGCTGGGGCACGAATTGGCTCATTATCGGTTGTGGTATGCTTCAAACGGAGAATTTCGCATCGCGGCGGACATGCTCCATGCCCTGGCGAACGACAGCCATGCTCACCCTGCTCATTTCGCCAGCATCCGCTTGCTGCGACTCTATGATGAAATCTATTGCGACCGCGGGGCTTGGGCCGTGACCGGCGATGTTCTTAGCGTGGTGTCCATGCTAGTGAAGGTGAATACCGGCTTGCCGGAGGTGAGCGCGGCGAGTTACCTGCGCCAAGCAGAGGAGATTTTCTCGAAGGGCCAGCCGGTCACCAGCGAGCGAACCCATCCGGAGGTTTATATCCGGGCGCGGGCAATCAAACTCTGGGCCGATCTTGGGGAGAGCGCCAATGAGCGCATCACCCAAATGATCGAAGGCGCGGCCGATTTGCAGGAACTCGATCTGCTCGCCCAGGAAAAATTGGCGACCGCGACGCGGCGCGTGCTGGACGCGCTTTTGTGCCGCAAATGGTTTCAGACCGATCCGGTGCTGGCGCACGCGCGGCTGTTCTTCGCTGACTATATTCCTCCCGAGGCGTTGCTCGTTGATGCCGAATTGTCGTCGCAGGTCCCGGTCGAGTCGAAATCTCTGCAAGACTATTTTGGTTTTCTGCTGCTTGACTTCGTGGCGGCCGATCGCGATTTGGAGGAAGCGCCGGTCGCCGCCGCCTTGTCGGTCGCCGAACCGCTGGGCATCAAACCGCAGTTCCTTGAACTGCTCCGCAAGGAATTGAAGATCCGCAAGACGCAACTCGAAAAAATTGATCGAGAGCAGAAGAAAATCCTGGCCGACGCGGATCGCGCCGGGGGGGCGCCATGAGTTGTCTGGCGGCCGATAGCACGGTTCACGTCGGGCTCGCCGCGCCCGGCGTCACGATCATCCAACCCGACTCTTAGTCCCTGTCCCGAGTTTGACCGCATGCAATTCCTTGATTTTCTCGCGCGCTGGCTAACGGAAGAGGATATCTCGACCGAAGACGTGCTGGCCCGCGCGCTGCCCTTGCTGCGGGATGTGATCGCGGCGCACCGGGCGGGATGCGTCGCGCCGCTGGAAGGCTTGGCGGCGCTGCAAGTCGAGGGATCGCGAATTTGGTTTCCCGAGGCCGCGCGCCGACCTGTCCGCACGAACGAGGCGGAGTTAGCGCGGGTGGAGCAAGCGAGCCGCACCTCGGTCGAGGTATTGAACGAATCGCGGCGGACGCGGGACATCAACGAGGGGGAAGAACAAGTTGTCCGCGCCGACCTGGGAGAGCGTGGAGCGCCGCTGACGCGGCCGGTATTTTTGCCCGGCTATGTCGCCTGGGAGCACGAGTTGCAGCACCACGATCCGTTGACCGACATTTTTAGCCTCGGTCTGCTCATGGTCAGCTTGGCCTGCCGGCTGAATCTGAGCGATCCGGCCGACTTGGAAACTTTCGTGGCGCATCGCCGGAATTTGTTTGCAGTCAATCCCGGCTTGCATCCGGCATTGGCCCAGGTCCTGTTGCGAATGACCGAACTCGATCGGCACCGGCGCGCGCAGGATTTGCCGGCGCTGTTGCACAGCTTGGAGAATTATCGCGATCAGACGATCTCCTTGGCGGTCGACTTGGCGCGAACGCCCGGCTTTCGCTCGCGCGACGTGACCACGCGTCAAGAGGTCGTCTTGACGAAGTTGCGCGATCGCCTGTTTGACATTTCGCGGCGGAACAATCTCTTGCACTTTCGCCCGACCATGCAGAGCGTGAATCTCACGCACGCGTCGCTCCCTTTGATGCTCGACATTCGCAATATTCGCGAAGATCAGGTGCTGATCTGGAACGAACGGCTGCGCGCGCAGGTCGTCGCGGGCCAGCCGATTTCGCTCAACAAGCATTTGAACTTCAACGAAGCGCTCTATTTGCCGTCGCTCTTGGAACGGATCATCTCCGACGCGCGCCGCGACAAGAACGAAGTCGGATTCGCCCAATTGCGGCTGGTGCTCTGCTTTCTATCATGGACGAATCTCAAGGAAAAGCCGGTCGAGCGCTTCGTCTCGCCGCTCGCCTTGCTGCCGGTGCGGCTCGTCAAGAACAAAGGAATCCGCGACACGTATCTCTTGGAGCCGTTGTCGGGCGAAGCCGAAGTCAATCCGGTGCTCCGCCATCAGTTTCGCCACCTTTACAATATCGACCTGCCTGAGATCGTCGATCTGGCCACGACTCGCCTGGAGACGCTGTGCGAATTTCTAACGGCCCAAATTCAGGCAAGCGAACCGGCAGTCACGCTGACCTTGATCGATCGGCCGCGGATCGATCTGATTCACGAGAAAGCACAGCGTCGTCTCGACCAATATCGGCGCAGCGCCCGCGTCTCCGGCCGCGGCGTGCGGCATTTCGGCAAACTGGACTACAGTTATGATCCGGCGAATTTTCATCCGCTGGCGATCAAGTTGTTTGCCGCGCACATTCGAACGCCGGGAAGCCGGCTGCGCGAAATCATCGAAGAACGACCGCGACCGCGAGCTTATGCCGCCCCCCCGCCCGAGCCTGGCGCCTCGGAGTCCAACGTGATCGAGGCGGAAAAGTCGTTCTTTCAATTGCGCGATGCGGAGGAGGCGAATCCCTTTCTCTGGAACTTTGACCTGTGCAATCTGACCGTGGCGAATTTTCGCTACCGGCGGATGTCGCTGGTTCGCGATTTCGAGACGATTTTGCAAGACGGGCTCGTGAACCCGGCCTTTGAAGCGACCTTTTCGCTCACGCCGCGCGCAGTTGGCCGCGAATTGCCCGCCGCCTTGCCGCTCGAGGACCGCTTTGACGTCGTGCCGTGCGATCCGACGCAAGCGACCGCGGTCGCCGAGGTGCGCCGCGGCGGCAGCTACATCATTCAAGGACCGCCAGGGACCGGCAAATCGCAAACGATCACGAACCTGATCGCCGACGTTGTCGCGCGCGGCAAGCGCGTGCTGTTTGTCTGCGAAAAGCGCGCGGCGATCGATGTCGTCTTCGCGCGCCTGCGGCAGTGCGGGCTAAACTCGCTCTGCTCGCTGATCCATGATACGCAAACCGATAAAAAGGAATTCGTCCTCAACCTGAAACAGACCTACGAACAACTCACGGAAGAGGCCGCCGGCAAAAAGCAGCCGCGAAATGGCCGAGACGCGGCGCTGCGGCAGATCCAAGAGAATCTCGCGCCGCTGCAGCACTTTGAAGTCGCCATGGCGAGCCCCTTGCCGGGCACGGATCTGCCGGTCCGGCAAATGCTGGCGCGGGGCGCGGCGCTGGCGGCGCTCTCCCCCGCGCCCAACACGGACGCCGCGGAGGACTGGCCGACCTATCGTGAATGGCATCCGCATGCGGTCGAGATCGATCATCTGGAGCGGGCGATTCGCGACTTGGAGCCGACGGGCGTGTTTTCACGGCATCCGCTCGGTCGCTTGAGCCCGGATCTGGCGACCGCCGATGGGCCCAGCGAGCGCGTGGCGCACGGAGCACACCAGGCGCTCGAACTCTGGGAACAACTGACCGGCGCGCTGGCAAAGTCCGGGATTCCTGCCGAACAATGGAATACGCTCTCGCGCGTCCAGCAGTTGTTGGCCTATATGCGGCAGGTCGCGCCGCTGGCGGACCACGGAAACCTGCAACTGGCGGACGCGCATAGCGATCGCCATCGGCAGTTTCTCGCCGCGCTGGAGCAGATCTGCGCGCTTGGCGCCAAGTTGAACGAGTCACGGCAAGGGACAACCGCATGGCGGAACAAAATACCTCCGGGCGACGTGACGCTGGCCCTCGAGCAGGTCCGGCAATGGGAAGGCAAGCGGTCGGCTTGGCTGTCGCCTGCCTGGTGGCGGATGCGCACCCTTTTGCGGCGAAGCTACGATTTCAGCGCGCACGCGGTCCGGCCGACCTGGAGCCAGGCGCTCGCAGCTTTGCACCGCGAATATGAGGCCGAGGCGGCGGTCGCCCGCGCAACGCGCGAAGTGCAGACCGCATTCCACATTGCCGGCGAGCCGGCCGAGTTCCAAAAGCAGGCGGTCGTCTTGCGCGACGCCTTGCACGAAGGCCCCGATTTCCTCCGCCGAATCCACGCGGCGCTGGTCAAATCTTCGACCGCGATGGCATTTGTTGAGCGGACCTTGGCCGCCGACCCCGCCGCGCGGGCCTTGTCGGAATTGTTGCCGACCTTCGTCGTCGAGGTGCAGTCGCTGCCGCTGGACAAACTGCGCGAGACGCTGGTCGAGATTCAGCGCCAAGCGCGGCAGGCGCCGCGCGTGCTCCAGGTGCTGGGCCAGCTCCACTCCTTGCCAAAGCGCGTGGCGCAGACGTTGCGAACCGCTCCGCTCACCGTGCGCCAAGCGGAATCGTCGGTCTTGCGCCAGACCTGGGACGCCATGCAAGCCGGCGATCCGATCCTCAACCAGTTCGACGAGCGCGGGCGCTGCCGTTTGATCCAGCGGCTGGAATCGGCGTATGACGGCTGGCTGGCCGGCAATTCCGCGGAAATCCGCCGCCGCGTCGCGCGGCGGTTTTGGGAGAATGTCCGCATCTCGAACTTGACCGCAGCGCAACTTTCTCCCGAACAGCGCGAATTCAAACGGCGTTACAGCCAAGGCCGCCGCGCCTTGGAGCACGAATTCGGCAAAACAATGCGGTATCGCGCGATTCGCGAACTCGTCGATAGCGACGCGGCCCTCGTGATCCAAGATCTCAAGCCGATTTGGCTCATGAGTCCGCTCAGTGTTTCCGACGCGCTGCCCCTCGACCACAACTTTTTCGACGTGGTCATCTTCGATGAAGCGAGCCAGGTTCCTTTGGAAGAATCGGTCCCCTCGCTGTTCCGCGGCCGGCAACTGATTGTCGTCGGCGACGAGATGCAACTGCCGCCGACGCTGTTTTTTGCCGCCAAGCGCCCCGACGAGGACGACGAAGCGAGCGACGAAGACCACGCGCAGCAGCCTTCCTATGAACTTGAGAGCGATAGCTTTTTGAACCACGCGGCCAAAAACTTGCCCGCCACGATGCTCGGTTGGCACTATCGCAGCCGGAGCGAATCGCTCATTAGCTTTTCCAATTGGGCCTTTTACGACGGCCGGCTGCTGACCGTTCCGGAGCAGCGGCTATTAGGCGAGGACGCGCTGCGCGATCGTGCTTCCGGCGAGCGGCCGAGCGTCGCACGGTTGCTCGAGCGGCCCCTCTCGTTCCATCTGTTGGCCGATGGCCGCTATGACCAGCGTCGCAACACCGCCGAAGCAAACTACATCGCCGATTTGATTCGCGAACTGTTGCAACAACAGACCGGCTTCAGCATCGCCGTGATCGCGTTTTCCGAAGCGCAACAGACGGAAATAGAATCGGCTCTCCAGCGGTTGGCCCAGGACGATGACGATTTCCGCGCGCGGTACGAAGCGGAATTGGAGCGCGAGGAAGAGGGCCAATTCGTCGGCCTGTTGGTTAAGAACCTGGAGAACATTCAAGGCGACGAACGAGACATTGTAATTCTCAGCATTTGTTACGGCCCGAATCCGCAAGGAAAAATGCTTATGAATTTTGGCCCCATCAACAAGAGCGGCGGCGAAAAAAGACTCAACGTCGCCTTCTCCCGCGCTAAGCAGCGGATGGCGGTGGTCAGCTCGATCCAATCCACGGCGATCACCAATGACTACAACGACGGGGCCAACTGCTTGAAGAACTATCTCCGCTATGCCGAGGCGGTCTCGCGCGGAGATGGCGCGGCCGCGCAGCGCGTCCTGTCCGGCATTTCGCGCTGGGGAGACTCGGTTCACGATTCCAAGAGCGAGCAAGATGTTGTCGGTCTGCAACTCGCCGCCGCCCTGCGCGAAAAAGGATATCTCGTCGATGCAAGCGTTGGCCAGTCGCACTTCCACGTCGATCTCGCCGTGCGGCGCGCCGGCGATGCCGACTATCGGCTCGGCATTCTGCTCGATACGCTGATCGATTACGAACAAGCCGAAACGCTCGAACGCGAAATGCTTCGACCGCGCATGCTGCGCGGGTTCGGATGGCGTGTTGCAAAAGTCTTGGCCAAAGATTGGTACAACGACCCTGGCGGAGAACTCCAGCGCCTTTGCGCGGCAATGGAAGAAACCGGCACCGAGGAAGAAAGTCCGTCCGCGGTCGCCGGCGAAGCGACCGAAGACAACCGCGCTGATTCCCCCGAGCTGGCGCCCGAGGACGCTTTGCCGGCGCAGCTCGATCGCGCGAACGAGGGTGAGAATTCGACCCAACCGCCGCGCGAACTCGAGGCGGGGCAGCCTGCGGCCGACGCGGCCGCGCTGCCGGAATTCGAATCTCTGGCGGCTGCGTCGCCAGCATCCCGCGCGGCCAGCGCCACGGCGCGATACTTTGAGTTTCGCGAGGGGAACTCGCACAAGTTTTGGCAGATCACCATCGAAAACAACACGCACGTCGTTCGCTTTGGCCGCATCGGCGCGCTGGGTCAATCGCAGACGTCGACGTTCTCGAGCGCTGCCGCCGCAAAAGCCAACGGCGACCGCTTGATTCGCGAAAAAACCCGCAAAGGCTATCGTGAGACCGGCGGCGATCGATAATGTCGTTCGGCGGCTTGGCCGGCGCCAGCCGCGCCATGGCGAACAATCGGCGGCGAAACGCGCCGCTGCCGTGGGAGGCGCAACGAATGCAGCCGGTGGAAGACGCCCAATCCAAAGCCTCGCGCACGGCGCGTAAAAATGACGGCTTGCGCCGTCATTTTTACATCGCATCGGGCGAAGTCCTTATTTCGGCTTGCAGTACGACATCGTCATTAAGACGTAGCCGGTCACGAGGCTCGAGTCTTTCTCGAGCCAGCGGTCGGTGTCGTTCACCCACGACCCATCCGGCTGCTGACGGCTGATCAGCTCCTTGAGCAACTCTTGGCGCCAATTGTGCTTCACTCCTTTGGCGTCGGTAATTTCATCTTGGCCGAGCGCGTTCAAGGCTTTGGCGAACGTGTGATAGTAATAATAGAGTCCTGCCTTGCCCATCCCGGGATTGCTATCGAGATCGTAGTTCTTTTCGACCCAGCCGACGGCCGCCTTGACGCGTTTGTCGCTTTTGGTCAGGCCGGCGAAGATCATGCTCTTCAGCCCGGTGTAAGTCATCGAGCCGTAGCTCCGCAGCGCGCCCTCGGGCATGTCCGGAGTGTTCGCGGCTTTGCTTTCGCCCTTGCCGATCGGATTGTAGATGAATCCGCCATCGTTCACCTTCGACGCGAAGGGGGCCGTGTTGTGCTCGCTCTCCAAATTCTGACAGCGCGAAATGAACACCAGCGCCGCCTTCACCGCCGGATCGTCCGGGCCGTTGCCCGTCGCCTTCAAGGCGTCCATAAGAAAGCCGGTGTTGGATAAGTCGGGACGGCCTTCGCGGCCGTAGCCGGCTCCGCCGAATTTGAAATCGGCGGGATC
The DNA here is from genome assembly GCA_035656655.1 of Pirellulales bacterium. Lineage (GTDB taxonomy): Bacteria > Planctomycetota > Planctomycetia > Pirellulales > DASRSE01 > DASRSE01. The sequence goes on along the minus strand of DASRSE010000320.1, from coordinate 31,357 downwards.
GGTGGTCTTGTCGTCGGTCCACTGGATCTTCTTGAGAAAGGCCTCGGCATTTTTGATCGTCTTCGTGAAGCGGCCAGCTTGGTTCGCTTCGTGCAAGCCGAGCAAACAGAGACACGTTTCATAGTTTTGGACCGGTGAATCCTTCGAGTAGATTCCCCCGTCGGGTTGCACGAAGCCGATCACGAATTTGAGCGCCTTGGCAACCATCGGGTCATCGACCGAGCGGCCGGTCTTGAGGATGCCGTCGAGGCAAATCGCGGTGATGGCCGGGGTTGGCTGCTTGCCGAACGAGCCATTTTCGTTTTGCGTTTTTTCGAGATAGGCAATCGCCTTGTCGACCGCTTTTTGATACGCCTTCGCGTCGATCGGCAGATTGTCGGCGGCGCGGGTCGCCGTGGCGGCCCAGCCGCCGAAAATCAGACTTGCCGCTGCCAGTCCCCCGAGAATTTGCCGGTGCATAAAAAAGACTCCTTGCGATTTTGTAGAAAAGGGATGCTTGGCCCATGCGCAGCGGACCGGCTTCAGCTAAAAGCGATTCTGGCGGTCGCAGCGGGTTAAATCAAGCGTGCCGCGCGGGAGGCCGCCCGCGATGCGCGCATAAGTCGGAACGCAGACGGCGGAGCATACGGCATGCCTCGCCGCGGCCGAGACGCAAAATTTCGCGAGAAGTTCGGCAATTCGCGCAGCGCGTGCGTGCTGCCGGAATTGTTTCGCGCAGCGGCGCGGCGAAAATTTCTCCAGCGGTGGCGAGAAATTCAGCAGCTGGCCGAGAGCAAAAAACCGCGAAATCGCGGCCGCCGGTGGAAGCATTCCAGAGGCTGCGAGCCGAAGCCGTGTTTCTTGGAAAAACCGCCGCCGCTGTTTTCAGCGGCTCAGTTCAAGATCGCGAGGATCTCGTCTTCGCTCATGATCAGCAACTCTTCGCCGTCGACTTCGACTTCCGAACCAGCATAAGCCAAAAACAAGACCCGATCGCCTTCGCTGACCTGATGCGCGGCGCGGGTGCCGTCGGCCAGCAACTTGCCGTCGCCGATTGAGAGCACGCGACCTTGGGCGGGGCGTTTTTTGGCGCTCTCGGGCAAGACGATTCCGCCGGCGGTTTTCTCTTCGGCGGCAACGCGTTTGACAACCAGGTTGGCGCCCAGCGGAATAACTTTCATGGGAGATCGTCTTGCGAAAAACAGCAAAGCATGGGAATGGCCCCGAGGCCGTGGTGAAGCGTGCTTCCTATATTACTTACCGCTGGGCCAAGACGCTATGGCCATGGCGACCAGCGCGCCGAGCCAACTCAACAGCAGCACGACCGATAAAGCCAAAAACCACGGCCGCCGCTTCAGGGGAGGCGCTAAGGGCGCCGGCGGCGCAGGTTCCGCGGGCAGCGCAGGGCCGCTTGCCGTCGGCGGCGGAGCGCGTCTCTTGGTTTTTTTGCCCATGGATTTCAACCGCGGAACGGATTTGCGGCGCGATTAAGCCTTGGGCATGGAGATTTGAAACGCCTGATCGAAGCCGCGGTCGAAATCGTAGACATCGTCGAAGTCTTCGCGGCGGTCTTGGCTCGTTTTGCGCATTTGCCCAATGCGGATCAGGTTGTAGACAATGTCGCCGAAATCGCCCGTCTTGGTTACGCCCAAGCTGTTGAGCACGCGCTTGGCCATCAGGCCGTATTGCTCGAGCGCATACAAGCGAATGGCCTCGCACAGTTGTTGGCCGGTCAGGTGGCGTTCGTCCGGCTCGTCCGCCGCGGCTTCTTCAGGAGTGCGTTTGGAGCGGCTCTTGGCTTTTGGCGCGCCGGCCGAACTGGGCTTGCCGCTCGCCGCGCCGCCCATCTCGAGCACATTGTGGGCATAGGCCAAGGACTCAAACACGAGCACGTAGGCGTCGAACTTGTAGCGCGGATCGTCGCGGAGCAATTGGCTGATGATGGCGGCGGTTTCGGTCATGGGGAGTGATCCTGTTCACGATCGCGTGGGCGGTCCGGTTTGCCCCCTTTGCTGAGCACGGTCACGACGTCGGACGCCTCGATGAGGATCCGACGGCGGTCTTCCATTTCCACCAGCAGTTGGCTGGCCAGAATTTCTTGAGCGAGCACGCGGCCGCGCCCCTTGTTGGTCACGACCTCCGCACCGATCGGCGGCAGATCCTTCTCGAGGGCCTCGTACGTGTCATACTCATAGCGGAGACAGCATTTCAAGCGGCCGCAACGGCCGGAGATTTTGGTCGGGTCCAGCGTCGCTTTTTGGAGCTTGGCCATTTTCATCGAGACCGGCGGCATCTGCGAGAGATGCGTGTTGCAGCACACCGGCTTGCCGCAATCGCCATAATCGGCGAGCAGCTTGGCCTCGTCGCGGACGCCGATTTGGCGCATCTCGATCCGCGTTTGAAATTCGCCCGCCAGAATCTTCACCAACTCGCGAAAGTCGACGCGGACCTCCGCCAGATAGTAGACGACGATGCGCTCGCCGCCGAAGACATGTTCGATGTCGACCAATCGCATCGGCAAGCCGAGCTTTTCGATGTGCCGCTGGCAGATTTCAAATTCGTGCGACTCTTGGTCATGCATCCGCGAGGCCTCGACCCGATCGTTGGCCGACATCGCGCGGAGGATTTGGCCGTTGGTCGGGTCGTGCAGATGCTGAATCGCCTCTTCGGTCGCCTCGCACAGCACCTCGCCTGCCTCCAACCCGCGGTCGGTGCGGACGACGACTTGGGCTCCGCGCGCGTACGCGTCGCTATCGCGAGTGGAGCAAATGCCCAGCGCTCGCATCACACCATGACGGACAACATACTTGGGCATAAGGGCGTGGCCAACGAGCGGAGATCGGGCGCGCAAAGAGGGGCGGCGACAATTCCGTAGTATATCCGGCCAGAAAACCGCCGGAAAGGTCTCTCTTTTCTCCTCCGCTAGCAGCCGTGCGCCTCCGAACTCCCGCCGCGCCGCCCGCGGCGAGCCCCGCCCGCACCACTTGCGCGAGCCAGATTAAGCGACCCACCCCAAACTTGCACGCGGCTCACCCCCGCGGTCACGACGAGCGTCTGGCCCACAGGATGCGTGTGCCACGCGGTGCGAGCGCCGGGCTCGAATGTCACACTCGCTCCGGCAGCGCGGGCGGGCTCATGTGCTGGGAACAAGGGATCAAGGCGCATCGTCCCGGTGAACCAGTCCGCCGGCCCTGGGGACAGATGGTTGCTCTCCATTCCGTTTTAGCTCCAGGTTGCATCCTTGATCATTTTCAGTCCTGAAACGTGCGTCCGAAGCTCCGCCACAACCGGCCGGATGGGTCACTTTTCAAAACTCAGTTCGCCCCAGTGAGCTGGTTCCAGCATGAGCTCGAAGACTGCGTCGTCCACGATGCCGGTGTGCTGGTTGCTCCAATAGGTGCGCAATCGAGTCCGCCGCCCGGCCGGATCGCCGTGCGTCACGCCCAGGTCGCCGCGGAGGTGCAGCCCAGCCTGCGGTGTGAATTCCAGCACACTCAGCGGAATCGCTGCCTCGATGGTGTATCCCGATTTCGCGGCGATCGTGACTTTCACATCGACGCCCGAGACGACGGCGGCAAATTCCAGGGGATACGACTTGATCACACCCGAGCTAAAGATGGCGGGCCGTTTAGTCTGCGAGATTTTTCGATAGACGACCGAGGTCGGTTTGCCTTGAAAATTGCCGATCGAGAGGCGGAGATCGCCGGCTTCCGCCGCGGTGCGCTGAGGGTTGGCGGCGGGATTGGTTCCTAGTTGCAAATCGACGGTGTCGCCGCCGAGGTACATCGCGGTCTCGTCGGTTGCGCCGTTGACCCAGGGAGTCGAATCTTTGACTTCCCAGGCGACGTAGAGATGGTGGTCGTCCCAAGTCGCAGCGGCGCGGACCGGATTCTCATCTTGCTTTTTGAACGAGATAATCTCGGCGCCCTTGAAATCCTGTTCCAGATTGCCCGTAAATTTTGGCGTTGCCGCCTTGATCACGAGTCGTTTTTTCCCGGCGCTCGCCTGAAGCTGCTCCTCGCGAAACTGGCGGGCCACTTGCTGGTCGTGGGCGTCAACTTTCAGCATTCCGCCGGGAATCCGCACGACCGTGTCGAGCCCGGTGACTTCCAGATTCCAGAAGGCGGTCTTGCCTGCCTGAAGGTAAAGTTTTCCATCTTTGCCGAGGGTGGCGCTGCCGCCGAAATCTTCGCCTCCCATACCCGGCGGACAGTGGGTCATGTCGGCGCCAGGGATTGCTTGAGCGGGCCACTTTACTTGGAGCGGATCTCCTTCAAACAGCCGGCTGAGATAAAAACCGTCGCCGGTGAGGAGGTGCCACTCGCCGACGTTCGTGGGAATGACGTACAAGTTGCCGACCGGCTCGGGCAGTTTCACGGCGCCGCACGGGCCGTACGATCCGCGAATCATCCCCAACGCGGGAGGGCAAGCGTTGTGCGAGCCGTGCACCCCGTTGAAATTGTCGGGATAGCTCCAGAGTCGCTGGCCGCTGGCGATCTCAAAGCAATTGAGCCGGGTGTGGGTTTCGCCGTAAGAACCTGGCTGCAGCAGCAAGGTCGCATCGGCCGACGAGAGGCCCGCGGCGGGCAGCTTTACGGGGTTGCGGAGATCGTATTTCGGCGCGCCGCACTCCGTGAAGCCGACCGTCTTGAGTTGTTTGTCGCCGGCGGTGATGGTCAGGTCGGGGCCGAGGTTCATATACCAACCGCTGAATCGCAGTTCGCCATTGACGGTGGCGATTTCGTCCGGCTGTTCTTGTTCATCGCCGTTGGCGTCGGTCCAGAGGGTCGTCTTGGCCTGCGGCGGCTTCCCTTCGTAGCGGAACGCGCAGCGCAGCTTGTACTGAGCAGCGCCCAGCCGCTCGAAGATCCGCACGGTTCCAGTTTCGAATGCCCAGCGGTTTGCGACGGCGAGATAGAGTCGGCCGTTGGACCCGACGGCGAAACGGGAGTTGGCCATTTCTTCGCGCGTAACGACGCCGAGACAGCGGGCTCGACCGGTTTGAGGATCGATCCGCCACTCGCAGCCTTGGCCGACCATGACGTTCGGGTCGAGCGGATCGATCGCGCCGCCGAGCGCGCCATAGCCGCTGGAGCCAAAAAACTCATGGACGAGCTTGCCGGTTTTGAGATCCCAGACGCTAATCCGCTTCGGCGCGAGATCGGCCTCGGCGACCCACAGTTTGCCGGCGGCGTCGACCGCCATGTTGGCGACGGAGCGCAGTCCATCGGCTTGCCAAGGGCCGAGCAGGGCGCGGCCGCCGTGGCGTCCGATGGTCTGGACAACCTGGCCCTCTTTCGTCACGACGATCTGGTTGTCCGGCTCTCCTTTCCAAGTACAGAGGACGCCGTCGCCGGAAATCGCTTGCGAGGTTAGGCGCAGATCGGTGACTCCGGGAATGGTTTTGATCCACTTTCCTTGGTGAGGGTCAACGACCAGCGTCACGTTGGCCTTGGCGAAGGCGAGCTGGATTTGGCCATCCTTGATCGAGATGGCATCGGCTTTGGAGGGCTTCTCGGCGGAGCTGGCCGGCCAGAGCGACGCGATTTTCAGATCGGCGATTTCGGAGTTGTCCCATTTGACGTAGTTGCCGGTTTTCGTTGCCAGCTTGTAGAGATTCGCGCCGTCCGCGTCCGCGCCGGCGCTGCCGCCGAGCACATAGAGCACGCCCTGATCGACCGCCAACGACTTGACGCCGGAGATCCCGGCGCGGTTGTTGCTCCACAGGACATGGCCGTCGAGATCGACCGCCAAGAGCGACTTGCCCGCCTCGGCCCCATTCCAACCGAGATACACTTGCTTGGCGTCGGTGGCGACTGCGCACGGCAGGCCGTGGTCGCCTCCCCAGTTGCCGCGACCGTCTTCGCTATCCCAAGGGGTTTTGCCGCCATTGTCGGCCCAGCCGCGCAGGCGCAAGCCTAAGCCTTGATGCGCGATTGCGCTGCTGCGATACGCGCCCGGGGCGACCGGTTCGCCGGGCCGCGTCCAAGACCAGGTCTCCAACCCGTCCCATTTAACCGTGTGATGGCCCTTCGAGTAATACGCGCAGGTCAACAGTTGGCGCGCAACCGCGCCGCTCGGTCCGGTGATATTCAGCGAGACAAAACCGTCGAAGGGCATGTCGAACGCGACTGGAATGGAGCCGGGCAAATCTTTCGATTTAATCAGGCCGTCCCAATGGACCACCGGCCTGCCCCCTTCCATTTTTACGGCAAACTCGCGCGCGTCGGCGAGTCGCACTGGCGCCGGCGGAAGGGATCCTTTCGCCTCGAGTGTGGCCGTCCCCCAGCAGGCGCTGGCCATAAACGTGAAGACCCGGTCGGGAGTGACCCCCGGTTTAAAAATATCTTTGACGGAAAATCTTCCTTTGTTGCCGACCGTAAAGTTGGGCTCGACGGTGATGCGGAACGTGTCTCCGGCCAGCAGCGGCCGGCCGTCGCGCGTGAGCAATTTCCATGGAATCGCGATTTCTTGGGTGTAGCCTTTGCCGTCCACATCTTTGCTGAACGCCTGCTCGGCGCCGTCGTGCGACTTGGCGTCCTCGATCACCCCTTCTTTGAAATCCTTGCCTTGCTCGACTTTGATCACATCGCGCCCGTCGCGTCCGTGCCAAGCGGTAAAATGTTGGCCGCGCTCGTGCGGTCCGCCCGCCGCCGTGATGGTGCGCCACTGGAGCGAGTCGCCGGCAAAACCGTAGTCGGCAATCGTTTGCCCCGGATTGTTCATGGGGGTTTCATCGAGAAAATGCGCCAAGATATAAAGATTCTTGGCGTCGTACATGGCGTGAAACCAAACGCCCATCGTTGCCCGCTGCGTCTCCACGTCATCGCAAGCAAAGATGCCGCCCGACAGATCCCAGTCGTCCGCTTTGCCATCCACGACGACTTTGCCCGGCGCCGGCAAAACGCGCAAGCCGAGATTTTCCGTGGGGGTCGCGGAGGCGCTGCTCGCCACGCAACCGAGGTACAAGGCCGACAGACACGCAACGAAGAGTTTCATGGGGGCTCGAAGCAAAAGGCTGGCGCCGCCAGTGGCAACGCAGATTGGTTGGAGACGCATGGGCGGAGGCGAGGAGGATCGGTTGAACCGTGCATCGACCTCGTTCCCATCATAACCGGCCGCGGCAGAGCTGCCACCTCAAGGTCGGCGGGAAAAGGCAAGTAACGAAGCAATCTTCGCTGCCCCTGACCGGTCTGCGCAGCCACCTTCGCGCAGCGCGGGCCTCGTATCTGTGCGATGACGCCGCATCGGCCGCCGATGGCACTTTTATGCGCGGCTAGGCCGCTAAGCGGCGCGAGTCGCCGGAGCGTGGAGCGGGCGGTTCGGCTGAGCCGCTGGGCTCGGCGACCGGCGTTTGCAGGACGGCGCTGTTTGCGGACGGCTTCGCGAACAGCAGCTTGGCGGTCACGGCGGCATACCAGACGGTCGTGCCCAGCCCGAGCAGCCCGATCCGCCCGGCGTAATCCAGCGCCGCGTAATGGGCCACGCAGAGAACCAGCGGAAGACCGGCTGAGAACCGCGCCCAGCGAGTCTCGCCGCGGCGGCGAAACCAGAGCGGGACGAGGAAAATGGCCGGCAGCAGCAGCATGAAATAATGAGCGCGTCCGATCGGCGCGACGATCAAGGTGGCCGCGGTCGCTAGGCCAAACATCGCTGCCATGCCCAACTGATCTCCCAGCCGCGCCATGCGCACCATCCCCGCCACGGCGAGCAAGGCTAGCCCATTGCGAAGCAAGTAGAGCAGTTTTTCCACGGCAGGCGCGTCCATCGGCATCAGGCCGAGCAATTGAAACTGGTCGTTGTCGGACAGCCGATCGTCTTGGCCGCCGAAAAACTCGTACGCGACCCAATTGCCGCCGCGATAGAGCGCATTGCTCAAGCTTTGGTTGCGGATCGTGCGCGTGTTGCCGCAGCGGTCCGCATGATTCAGATCGTTGGCGCGAGTCGCGACTTCGCGATACCACTGCGAAAGATAACGCTGGTTTGACTGCCAGCCGAGAATGCACGCAGGGATCAGCCAAAAAAAGAGAAACATCCCGGCGCATAAGCCGGTCCCCAGACTGGCGGCTCGGCGCCAATCGCGCTTGCGCCGCGACCAGAGCGCTTCGACCGCGATGCCCAGCGCCAGAATTCCGACCGGCAAGATTGGCGTGATCTTGATTACGATCGGAATGATAAAGACCACGCCCGCGGCAAAAGCCCAGCGGCGCTGCCGCGATTCGTATAGCCAGCGCAGCCCGAGCAAAAGAAAGTACGCTTTGGCGACGCCGACCTGTCCGCGTTGCAAGCAATTCAAGACCGGAAAGGCGACCGTCGCGGCGGCGATCCACGGCAACCAGAGCAGCCAGCGCGAGGAAAGCGTGCTGCGCGTCGGTGTCGCCGCAGCGTCACTGCGCATCGCCGCAAGGTCACGGCGCGGGGAGTCGTCGGGCGCGAGAAAATGGCGCCACAAGCGGCGGCTTTCATAATAGCAGCCGTAGCACATGAGCACGCTCAAGGCGTACCAAACGAGGCATTGAATCTGCGTATCGAATCGCGCCAAGGGAGCGACGAACAAGGCAAACAGCGGCGGATAATAATACTCCCAGCCGCGCGCGTTGGTCACGCGATACGGATCGCGGCCATCAAAAAAGGCGGCCCCCGCTTCGGTGAAGCAGGTGAAGTCGGTCATGTGAGCGGTCACATGGTTCGGATCGAGCGCTCCGCGCTTGCGCACGTCGGTCAAACCCCAGGCCACCGCGGCGACCAACAACGCCGCAATGATCCAGCGCGTGCGGCGCTCGAGCGCGGCCGGTTCGAGACTGAAGGCGGCTTGCCACATGCGTCAACTCGCGGCAGGAGAGGAAGATTCGAAGCGACGGTGAAATTGCCGCCGCGCGCGATGGTTCGCGCAAAACGGGGCGAACTGTAGCGAATGCGCGCGCGGGGAACAAGGGCGGATTTCGGCGCTCGATGCCGCAGGACGTTCCGCCCTTTTGTGGCCGCACATGCCGCGCTGCCAACACCGGGGCGATGCTGCAACCGCTGGTTAAGCGGCGATGCGCAACCGCCGAGTCAACGGTTCTTGCTCTTCTTGATAGCGCTCGAGGATGGTGTCCATCCCGACTGGCGACCAGGTTTCGCGGACAAAATAGAGCCGCTGAAATCGCCGCCGATTCTGCTTGAGCTGCGCATAATTGGGCATATACGGATGCATGAGATGGGCTTGGATCAGCGTGTATTTCAGATATTTCGACCAGACGCCGGCGTTGCTGAGCCGCATTCCCAACTCGCGATCGTCGCTCCCATAGCCGAAGGTCTCGTTGAAGCCGTTCACCTTGACCAGGTCCTTGCGCCAAGCCGAGCAATTCGTCCCCAGCCAGACCCGCGGACGATACGTCAAGAAATTGAGCACGTGCCGCCAGCGCGAGTCGCCCAGCCGGTGGCGATAGCGCGCGAGTCCTGGGTCTTTGGAAAGCAAAAAATCGTAGTTGAAAATCCGATTTGACAAGATGTCGTCATCCGTGAGGTCGGGATGGACATGCTCGGGCAAGTGCACGCGGGCGCCGCTCAAATAGCAGCGGGCTTGGCGATTGCGCAAATGCATTTCGACATAGTCGGCCTTGGGAATCGAATCGCCGTCGATAAAAATGCAATAATCGGCGTCGGTCGAGGCCAAGGCCAAATTGAGGATCCGATTTTTCCGCCAACCGCGGTCAGGCTGCCACAGATGGCGAATCCGCAGCGATTTGAACTCGCGCCGCTGGAGCACCGCGCTGGTCTCCGGACCCGACCCATCGTCGGCCACGATCGTCTCAAAGTCGCGCTCGGTTTGCGCCAGCACCCCCAGCAAGCATTTGCGGAGCGAAGAGGCTTGGTTGTAGGTCGGAATAATGAAGGCTGTTTTCATAGAGAAACCGGCGTTCAAGAAAAGAAAGTCGACCACGATTCGCAACAGAGCGGCCGCGCCGCCCGATTTGAAAGGGGGCAAGCCGGCCGAGACGGGGCGATTTTCGCGCGGATTTTATCCGCCGGGAATCACGAGTTTTCCCGACAAAACGCGTCTTTGTTGATTCCGCCACGATTGGTACACTTCTACCCCGCTTTTCCAAATACGGCAATAGCAAGGAGCGCTCCGTGCTTTCGCGCTGGCCCATCCGCAACAAACTGATCTTCGGTCTGGGCCTGTTGTTGGTCATCGTCTCGACTTTGTCATGGACGGGCATGTCGGCCATGTACGCTTATCGCGGACTGGTGAAATCGCTGCGCTGCCGCGCCTCTGAACTGCCCTTGGCGACGAGCCTCGCGCAGAAGGTGAGCGACTTGCGGGCGACGCTGAGCGCGACGCTGGCGAACCCGGACGCGAGCAATCAGCGCAGCGCCCATCGGCAGTTTTCCGAGCGCTTTCAAGCTGCCCAAGAAACGCTGATGGCCTACAACGACCAGCTTGCGCAAAATGAAGAGGGCGAAGACGAGCACGATAGCATTCGCGACAATCGGATCGAGCATGAAACGGTCGGCAAGATCGAAGAGAGCCTGGTGGCCGTCTCGCGGTTGAGCCACGACGAGAGCTGGGCTTGGAACGAAGGGGTCGCCGCCAAGCTCCGCAAGGAACTCGATACGCTGCAAGGGCTGGCCGCCGAGTTGCCGAGCCATTTGCACGAACGCTTGCACAATCTGGCGGGCGACGTCCGCAGCCAATATCACGCGATGTTCGCCACCAGTTGGATCGCCGGCATCGCGGCGACCCTCTTGATGGGCTTGTTCATCCAGTTGTTTTACCGCTGGGTCTTTCGCCCCTTGCGGGTCTTGGTCAAGGGCTCGCGGCGAGTGGCCGGCGGCGACTTCAATTTCCGCATCCAACTCAATTCGCACGATGAAATGGCCGAACTGGCCGAAGCGCTGAATGCGATGACGACCCGGTTTCGCACCATCCGCGACGACTTGGACCAGCAGGTGAAGCAACGGACCAAACAAGTCATTCGCAGCGAGCAGCTCGCCAGCGTCGGCTTTCTAGCCGCCGGCGTGGCGCACGAAATCAACAACCCGCTCGCTTCGATCGCCATGTGCGCCGAGTCGCTGGAAGGCCGCGTGGCCGAGGCACTCGATCCGGGGGGGGCGGAAAATAGCGTGATCTTGAACTACTTGCGGATGATTCAGACCGAAGCGTTCCGCTGCAAGGAGATCACCGAAAAGCTGCTGGATTTTTCGCGGCTCGGCGAAACGCAGCGCCACGACACCGACCTGAACGTCCTGGTGCAAGGGGTCGTCGAAATGGTCCAGCATCTGGCCAAATACAAAAATAAGCGACTCGAATTCACCCCCGGCGGTCCCATGCTCGCCTCGATTAATGCCCAAGAAATCAAGCAGGTTGTCCTCAACTTGATCACCAATGGGCTCGACAGCGTCGACGAGGGGGGGCTGCTCAAGGTCGAAGTCGAACTGCGCGATCAAGAGATCGAGCTGCGCTTTACCGACAACGGCTGCGGCTTGAGCGAAGAAGTTCGCGAGCATCTATTCGAGCCGTTTTTCACTCGTAAAAAAAGCGGCCAAGGCACCGGCCTCGGCCTGTCGATCGCCTATCGCATTCTCGCCGACCATCACGGCCACATCGAAGCCGCCAGCGACGGACCGGGACGCGGAACCCAGTTCCGCGTCAGTCTGCCGCTGGCCGGGGCCCAACCCTCGCAGGAGTCTCGCCATCGCTACCAAGCCGCGTAACCCGACCAAAAAACTCAAACTCTTGTTCGCGGACGACGAACGTTCGCTCCAAGAACTCATGAGCAATGAATTGCCCCGGCTAGGGCACGAAGTGACGGTCTGCCCCGACGGGCTGACCGCGGTTGCGGCCCTGCAAAAAAACTCGTACGACTGCATCTTGGTCGACCTCGACATGCCCGGCCTCTCCGGCATCGAGGTCATCGCCAAATGCAAGCAGATGAATCCGGACACCGAAGCGGTCGTTTTGACGGGCAAGTCTTCGCTCGATACGGCGGTGGCCGCGCTGCGGCACGGCGCGTTTGACTATCTGACGAAGCCGTACAAGCTGTCCGATCTCGATGCGCTGCTGGCGCGGGTCGTGCAAAAGCGCGAGTTGACCAACAAGTTTCGCGCGCTCAAGCGGCAGCTCGAACGAGTGGAGGGCGCGCCGCGCCTGATCGGCGAATCGGCCGGCATGAACCGCCTGAAAGCCCTCATCGCCCGCGTCGCTCCCACCGGCTCGACCGTGCTCGTGCTGGGCGAGACCGGCACGGGCAAGGAACTCGTCGCCCGCGCGCTGCATGAGCAGAGCCTCCGCGCGGACAAGCCCTTTGTCGCGGTCAATTGCGGCGCGCTGCCCGAACATCTGATCGAAAGCGAACTGTTTGGCCATCGCAAAGGGAGCTTTACCGGCGCCGACGAACATCGGGTCGGACTGTTTGAAGTGGCCGACGGCGGAACGCTGTTTCTTGACGAGATTGGCGAGTTGCCAAAACCGATGCAAGCAAAGCTGCTCCGCGTGCTCGAGAGCGGCGAAATCCGCCGCGTCGGCGAGAACGAAGCCCAAATCGTCGACGTGCGCGTCGTCTGCGCCACCCATTGCCGTTTGGAGGAAATGGTCGAGGCAGGGAGCTTTCGCGAAGACCTGATGTTTCGCATCAACACATTTGAAATCCATCTTCCCGCCCTTCGTCAGCGGATTGAAGACATTCCGCAACTCGCGCAACATATGGTCGAGCGCTTTCGCCGCAACCGTCCGGCGGCGGAATCGTCCTTTACCCCCGAGGCCTTGGAGGTGCTGAAGAGCCACAGTTGGCCAGGAAATGTCCGCGAGTTGGCGAACGTGGTCGAACGGGCGACGATCTTGTGCGATGAGCTGCCGATCTCGCCGGAGCACTTGCCCGACCGCTTGGACCCGCATCGCGCGGCCGTCTTGAAGGCGCTGTCGCAACCGGTCACCCTGCGCGAGATCGAGTTGCATGCGATCCATCGAGCGTTCGAGGCCTGCGGCGGCAATAAGGCGAAGGCGGCCGAGCAATTGGGCATCAGCATGAAGACGCTCTACAACAAGCTGAGCCAATTGAGCGAACTGGAGCGCTCGGCCTGAAGAGATCCGGCCGCCGCGCCATCGGCCAAGCCGACCAAATGAGCCCCGATCTTTTCGCGATGCCAAACCAAGCCGGACGGGCGAGATCCGGCGCGGATGGTAATCCGCCTCGGCTGGAGCTTCGTGGCTGCCAGCAGTGCTCCCCCCGGCTGGCTGCGAGCTGCGGGGGATGATTTGGGCACGCTAGCAATTGCGGGGGCGGATTTCCCAACTTCCCAAGTTCCGCCATCTGGGAAAATCGGCTATATTCGCCTGGACGGAGCGAATAACTGGCTGCCGTGGTGGTTTCCACCTGCGCCAGACTATCCTTGCTCCGGCTCGAGCCCACGACCGGCTGGTCGCCGCGCTCCCTTGCCGAAATCCGCACTTTTTCCATACCGCGAATATGCCCGCCGACCTTCCCGAACGCAAGTCTTCCAAACCTTCGCCCGCCAAGGCGGCGCTAGCCACTCCGCCGGCAACCTTTGCGCGGACCATTCGCGAGACGGTGGAGTCGGTGGTGATCGCCTTTGTGTTGGCGTTTATGTTTCGGACGTTCGAGGCCGAAGCGTTTGTGATTCCGACGGGCTCCATGGCCAACACGCTGAAGGGGCGGCACAAGGATATCGAATGTCCGCAGTGTCACCTGCGCTATCAGGCCAACGCCAGCGACGAGGTCGACAATAGCACGAACGCCCTGATGGATCCGAGAATTTATTCGGTCGTGTCGTGTCTTTGCCCGAATTGCCGTTATCCCGAGAAGGCCGCCGAAACGACCCCTTCCTATGGCGGCGATCGGATCTTGGTGGCGAAGTTTCCGTTCGAGTTTTTCGCGCAGCGGACCGGCGAGCCGAAGCGCTGGGAGGTCATCGTCTTCAAGTTTCCAGACGATGCCAAGCAGAACTACATCAAGCGGCTCGTCGGCTTGCCGGGCGAGGATCTGAAACTTCATCACGGCGACGTGTTCATTTCGCACGATGGCGGGAAATCTTACGCGATCGAGCGCAAGCCGCCGCGCAAAGTGCTCGCCATGGGCCAAATCGTCTATAACAATGACTATCACTCGCCGCAATTGGACACGGTAGGTTGGCCGCAGCGGTGGCAAGCGGAACCGGCCGATACGGCCACGGCGGCTTGGAAGAGCGACGATGGCAGCATCTCCTTTCATACGGCGGGGGCGGCCGGCGTGCAAAGTTGGCTCCGCTATCGGCATTTCGTTCCGACGTTCGACGATTGGGACGCGATCGCCGGCGGCAAGATGCCGGCAACATTGCCGCGGCCCCAATTGATCACCGACATGTACGCGTATGACGCCGAAAACGTCGTCTGGCGGACCAAGCAAATTGGAATGCGGGCGCCCGAGCCCTATGCCCTCGGGCTCCACTGGGTCGGCGATCTAATTCTCGAATGCAAGCTGACGGTCGAACAAGCGACCGGCGCCGCCATTTTTGAGATCGTCAAAGGGGGCCGCAAGTATCAGTGCCGCCTGGATCTGGAAAAGAAACAAGCCGAACTGACGATCGACGGCGGCACGGTCCCGTTCGCCGGCGAAGATCAGGCCGCCGCCATGAAACGGACCGCGCCGCTGAGTCAACTGACGGGCTCCGGCAGTTATAACGTCGGCTTTGCCAATGTGGACGAGCAACTCTATCTGTGGATCAATGGCACGCCGATCGCCTTTGACGGCTCGACGGCGTTTGAAGGGCTCATCGACGACAAGCCGACCAAGGCCGATCTCGCTCCGGTGGGTGTTTGCTCGGAAGGAGCCGGGTTGACCATCAACAACCTCAAGATTTCGCGCGATGTCTATTACATCGCAACGAAAGACAACATGCTCGTGGACTACAGCTCGGGCCCGATTGCGAACATGCGCATTGGCCGGCCGCAGTTCTTGCGCGACGAGGGTATGGAACTAAATCGGCGAATCCAAGAGGAGTTTGTCCGCACGACCAAGCTGCGCGCGGCTTTTTTCTCCGAGCCCCAAGGGGAATTGGACGGCGAGAAGTGGAATTGGGATCGCGATTTCGCCGATCTGCACACGGTTCATTTCGCCACGAAAAAGGACGAAGTGAATCCTCAAGAGGATCAGTTTTTCATGATGGGGGACAACAGCCCTGGCAGCTCGGACGGCCGGCTGTGGGCCGGCGGACATTATGTCCCGCGAGATTTGCTGATCGGCAAGGCACTGTTCATTTATTGGCCTCATTCGTTCGACAGGATTCCGGGGACCGGGATTCCCTTTCCGTTCTTTCCGAATTTTGCCCGCATGGGCTTTGTTCGCTAAGCACAATCCGCAACGCGGCCGGCTCGTTCCCGAAAAAGTTGGCAGCACGAGGGGGGCAGGCTCGGTCGACCGACGGTCCTGGAGAGCGTGGCGGCAGCCGGTTTAAAGTTCAGTCTCACACGTTGTTCGTCAGGGAGGACGGATTCATGCCGCTGTTATCCGCGACCGGGTTGGTCAAAACGTACGGTCGCCGCCGCGTCGTCGATGGAGTCGATTTCACCGTCGACAAAGGCGAAATCGTCGGCCTGCTCGGCCCGAATGGCGCCGGCAAAACCACCAGCTTTCGCATCACCTGCGGCATGATCGAACCGGACGCCGGCAAGATCATTCTCAACGGCCACGACGTGACCGAGTGGCCCATGTATCGCCGCGCGAAAGAAGGCGGAATGGGTTATCTCGCGCAAGAACAGAGCGTGTTTCGCAAGCTGTCGGTCGAGAACAACTTGCTCGCCGTAATGGAAATGATCGGCATGAGCGCCAAGGCGCGCAAGCTGCGGCTCGAAGAGCTCATCGAACAATTTGACATCGGCAAGATCCGCAAGTCGAAAGCGATGGTCGTCTCCGGCGGCGAAAAACGCCGCTTGGAAATCGCCCGCTGCCTGGTCTCCAATCCCAACATCATTCTCCTCGACGAACCTTTCACCGGCATCGATCCGGTCACGATCAACAGCATTCAAGGCATCATCCGGCGGCTGCGCGATGATGGCATCTCGATTCTCATCACCGATCACCGCGAACGCGAAACTTTGGCAATCACCGACCGGAGCTATGTGATTCGCGCGGGCAAGGTGCTCTGCCACGGCACGGCGGATGAGGTTCTGAATAACCCTGAGGCGCGAGAATTCTACTTCGGTCACGGGCCGGACTTGGTCGGCGCGGTCAGCGGAAAGGCGTAATCGCCTATGGCAGGATTCCGCCGGCGGCGTCACCGCACGGATATCATGCCCAAAGGATGACGCAAGCCGTCATTTATTTTGCGAGCCTTGCGGACCTTTACTCGGCACGGGGCAAGGTTTCAAATGGCGGCTGCTGGCAGCCGGCCGGCAGGCAAACGACCGATTTTCAACCCAATCGACTCCCTTCTCTACCAGCCCAAGGGCGGTCCGGCCGCAGGTCGCGCGGCATGCAATTCATCGCTCCGCCGGCTATACTAATGGCGCTGCCAGACGGCGAACAAGCCCGCGCGCGTGGGAGTCAAATAACCGGGCTTACCTAGGCAACTTGCCAGCGGAGAAGAACACGTGTCGACCGACGAGAATCGCGCCCCGGCAAACTCCGAAGTTCAAGGCCGAGCGCCAGACGCGAAATTTCTGGAGACCTTGGCCCCCTCGCCAAGCGGCGATACGGACGCTTCGCGCCCGGCGATCGCGGCCATGTCGGCAACGGCTTGGATCGGCAAGAAGCTCGGAAAATATCAGGTTCTCGGCATCCTCGGGCAAGGCGGGATGGGGGTTGTCTTTCGCGCGCTCGATCCGCTCATCGAGCGCGAGGTGGCAATCAAGCTGTTGCCGGAGGAATTAGCCGAAGACGAGACTGCTTTGGCGCGGTTTCTGTCCGAAGCCAAGTCGGTCGGCAAGCTAACCCACGCGAATGTGGTTTCGGTGCATGATATTGGGCAAGAAGGCCGCGCTTATTTCATCGTGATGGAGCTCATGCCCGGCGGCAGCGTCGCGGATGGTCTCGATATGGCGCATCCGTACTCCGTTTTGGAGGCGACGCGGATCGTGATCGACGCAGGCAAGGGCCTCGCCGCCGCGCACGCCGTCCAGTTGGTGCATCGCGACATGAAGCCGGCGAACTTGATGAAGGCGGCCGATGGTTCGGTCAAGATCACCGACTTTGGCTTGGCCAAAACGACCTCCGCGCGGACGCGCGAGATCACGCAGGCCGGGCTGGTCGTCGGCACGCCCTATTTCATGAGCCCCGAACAATGCGACGCCAAGCCGGTCGATGCGCGGAGCGATCTCTATTCGCTCGGCGCAACCTACTACAGCCTGCTCACCGGCAAGAATCCCTATCAAGAATCGAACAGCGTCATCCAGGTCATGTACGGCCATTGTCAAGGAGAGATACCTGATCCGCGGTCGATCAATCCCGCGATCCCAACGGCCTGTGCCGCGATCATCTCGCGGGCGATGGCCAAGTCGCCGGAGGACCGCTATCCGTCGGCGGTCGAACTGCTGGCCGATCTGGAGGCGGTGGCCGCGACCCTGTCAGGCGCCGCGCGGATCGATTTGCCAAGTCAATCGGGTGCGCGGAAGGCGCCCCCGTTTTCCGTCGCGGCCCAGCCGCCGGTTTCCGCGCGAAAGCGGCTTTTAATTGGCGGCGGAGCCGGCGCGGCGGCCCTGCTGATCTTGGCCTTGGTCCTCTGGCAGCCGTGGCGTGCAGCGCCCTTGGCGGACAAGAATTCCGCCGCGACCGCCGCGGAGACCGGCGCTCCGCCGGCCGCCGCCCAACCGCCGCGCTCGGGCTTGCCACAAGCGGGGCCTGCCGTCCCCGGAATCACGGCCACCGAGATCGTGCTCGGAATGAGCGGCCCGTTCAATGGCCCCGCACGCGAGTTGGGCCGAGGGATGCAAGTCGGCTTGGAGACTTATTTTGACGACGTGAATGAGCGGGGCGGGATTGCGGGGCGCAAGATTCGGTTGATTGCGCTCGACGACGGTTACGAACCCGACCGCGCTTTGGCCAACATGCAAGAGTTGCTCGGCAAGGAGCCGGTGTTTGCGATCATCGGCAACGTCGGCACCCCGACCACGGAAAAGTCCTTGCCGTATGTCCTGGACAAGCAGACCCTCTTTTTTGGCGCCTTCACTGGCACGAAGCTGCTGCGCAAAGATCCGCCGGATCGCTTTGTCTTTAACTACCGCGCGAGCTATGAAGAGGAAACGGGCGCGATTTTGAAGTATTTGGTCGAGGTCAAGCGGATCAAGTTGGAGCAGGTGGCGGTTTTCGCGCAGCAAGATGGCTATGGCGATGCCGGTTACAACGGCGTGGTCAAGATGCTCCGCAAGCTGGGTGGCGATCCCGACAAGTTGTTGCGAGTCGGCTATGCGCGCAATACCGTGGATGTCGCCGCGGCCGTCGCCGCCATCGTCAAGGCGCATGATCTGCGAGCCGTCATCATGGTTCCTACTTATCGTCCGGCTGCCAAGTTCATTCAAATGGTCAAGGACGCGGGCCAGGATCTGATCTTCGCCAATGTTTCGTTTGTGGGGAGCAATGCGCTTGCCGACGAGCTTACGCAACTTGGGCCGAACTACAGCGACGGCGTCATTGTGACGCAGGTCGTCCCGCATCCACAAGCTCAAGCCTCAGCCGTGTTGAAATATCGCGAATTGCTCGCGAAATACCGCCCCAACGAAACACCCGGATTTGTGTCTTTGGAGGGCTATTTGGATGCGATGATTTTCGCGCGGGCTTTGGAAAAAGCGGGCGCGAATCCAACCACCGATGCGTTGATCGCCGCGCTGGAATCAATCCATGATCTCGATTTGGGCATCGGCGCGCCGGTGAACTTCGGGCCCTCGGAGCACCAGGCGGTCCATAAGGTGTGGGGAACCGTGCTGGACAAAAAAGGCGAGTTTCACATCTTGGATTTGGAATGAGCGCCGTACAAGCGGCTTCCAGCCGCTTTGCATCGCTGGCCCGCGCAGCGTGGCACCGGGCGAACCCCGTCAAGTCGAGCGAACGGTCAAGTTGAGCGAAGGTCAAGTCGCGCGAACCGCGACGCGGCAAGATGCCGCGTGTACGAAAGCGCCGCCTGACCGGGTCGGTTGATTCACCGTACATGCGGCTTCCAGCCGCTTTGCATCGCTCGAGCGCGCGGCGCGGCACCGGGCGAACCCCGTCAAGTCGAGCGAACCGTCAAGTCGCGCGAACCGCGACGCGGCAAGATGCCGCGTGTACGACGAGGGGCCATCATTGTACAAGCGGCTTCCAGCCGCTTTGGATCGCTCGCCCGCGCAGCGCAACACCGGGCGAACGGTCAAGCTCAGCGAACCGCGACGCGGCAAGATGCCGCGTGTACGAAAGCGCCGCCTGACCGGCTCAGTTGATCCACCGTACAAGCGGCTTCCAGCCGCTTTGCATCGCTCGAGCGCGCGGCGCGGCACCGGGCGAACCCCGTCAAGCTCAGCGAACCGCGACGCGGCAAGATGCCGCGTGTACAACCAGCGCCGCCTGACCGGCTCAGTTGATCCCGCTGCCGGACCATTGCGCCCCGGTGGGGGATGCATTGCTCGGCAAGTAGGGGGGCGCGGCCGGCGTCGGTATGAACGGCGGCTGCCCGGGCGGAATCGCCGGTTGCAGCGGATATCGGCCGGGACCAATCGCCGTCCCGGGCGCCGCGGCGCCGGGCGCGATCGCCGCGCCGGGCGCAAATGCCGGCGTGGCGGGCTGCGTTTGCCGCCGCAGTTGTTCGGCCCGAGTCAGCAATTGATTCGTGGGCACAATTTGCTGCGGCACAAGATTGAAGTCCACCACGCGCTCGTCGTGAATCTTCGACGGCCAAAAATTGTCGGCGACGAACTCAAAGGGCAAGTACTCGTACCACGGGGCAGGGATGGGCTGGCGCACCACCAAGGTTTCAAACCCATCTTTCACCATTCGGATCTCGCGCGTCCCGTAGTACGTGAAGAACGTCGAGCAAGGTGAGGTCCCGATTTCATAATTGTCGATGTAGACCTCTGCTCCCGGCGGGTTCGTCCGCACAGTGATCCGCCGCGCGACTCCGCCCGGCTGCGCGAACGCCGCCTGCGCGGAAAGCGCGCAGCCCAAACCGCAGAGCAACAGCAGCATCCCTGCGCGCGACGAAGAGCGAGACCGGTGCATGGCAAAACCTCGTGGAAACCAGAGGGCGAACGACCAGAGAAAAGGTCGCGAAGTATAGCGAGCGGCTGCGGGGGGGAAAAGGTCGAGTGGCCTGCAAAATGGCTAGCTTGCGCCGCCCGCGCGACGAGCTGCGATTGTGCAACAAACGCTGTAAGGAACGTCGCCGCCGGCAGCAGTTCGAGCGACAGGATCCTCAAGATGACGACGTAAGTCGTTATCTCGCGAGCCGTCCGGAACTCATTTTTGAACCGTTTCCACGGGCTGACGGCGCGAGGGTCGAGAAAATAGCGAAGCCCCATTACGGCCGCACCGGGGGGAGTAAGGCTTTTTTCAACCGGCTGGCCGGTAGTTTGGGAAAGAGCGATGCGGGCGAGGTCGAGTCGGAGCGGTCCGCGGGACGCGGCGGGTTGGCCATGCAGGAAGCGACGGCTCGCCCTTCCAGGGCTTAGAAGAGCGGTTTATAATTTTAGCCTCATGCCAGCTATTGAAATTCACGGACTTTCGAAGTCCTATCGCGTTTATCAAAAAAAAGAAGGTTTGCTCGCGTCGCTGCGCGGCTTGTTTCATCGCGAACATCGCGATGTGCACGCCGTTCGCAGTATCGACCTGACCGTCGAAAAGGGCGAGTTCGTCGCATTTCTCGGGCCGAACGGGGCAGGCAAAACGACCACCCTCAAGCTGCTGTCGGGCGTGATCAACCCCTCCGGCGGCACAGCGACCGTGATGGGCTATGTCCCGTGGCGCCGCGAAAACGCCTATCGGCGGCGGTTTGCCTTGGTGATGGGTCAAAAGAATCAACTCTGGTGGGATCTGCCTGCCCAGGAGTCGTTCCGCCTGCACCAGCAAATCTATCGGATCGCGCCGGCCGACTTCGACCGAGTCCGCGACGAGCTCGTCGATCTGCTCGGCGTGCAAACGTTGCTGCAGCAACCGGTCCGCGAGCTCTCGCTGGGCGAACGGATGAAAATGGAGTTGATCGCAGCCTTGCTCCATTCGCCCGAGGTGCTATTCCTCGATGAGCCGACGATCGGGCTGGATGTGATCGCGCAGCACAATATCCAACAGTTCTTGCGCCATTACCAAGAAGTTCGCAAGATCACGATTCTCTTGACCAGCCACTACATGAAGGACGTGGCGGCGCTGTGCCAGCGCGTGGTGATCGTCGCGCATGGCCGTATTATGTATGACGGCTCGTTGTCGGGCATCGTCGATCGCTTCAGCTCGCACAAGGTGTTGACGCTGCAATTTGCCGACAATGAGCAACCGGACAATTTGAGCCGCTATGGGCAGGTCGTGCAAAGCACGTTTCCGCGGATCAAGCTGCGCGTCGAGCGACACGAGGTTCCTAACGTGCTGGCGGCCATTCTCGATCAGCACACGCTGGATGACGTAAGCGTCGAAGACGCGCCGCTGGAAGAGGTGATCGCGGAACTCTTTGCAAGCGTGAATGAAGAGGCGCTCGAGGCCAACCTGGAGACGAAAACGTAGCGACTCCACGGGGCCCCTTGCCGCAGACGCTCCACCGCCGAGCCGCGCGGCGGCCAAGCCACGTTGGATTGGCGGCATTTTTGCCATCATCGCGGAGCGGATGCGGTGGAATCTCGCATCGGAAATCGACTTTAACCATGTCCACCGTCTCAAATCCTGCCGCCTCCAACCATCCCCCGACCGGGCCGATTTCGCTGCCGCCGTCAACGATTCGGTCGTGGTGGATCATGCTGCGGATTTCGCTCGAAGAGCGCTTGGTCTACCGCGGAGATTTTATCCTCGGCACGTTGATGCGTTTTTTGCCGGTGGTCACGCAGGTCTTTCTGTGGACGGCAATTTTCTCCGCCGTCAAAGCGACTGGCAGCGGCAACATCGGCGGCTACGACCAGCATGAAGTGATCGCCTACTTCTTGCTTACGATGGTCGGCCGCGCGTTTTCGAGCATGCCGGGACTCGCGTCCGGAATTGCCCGGAGCATTCGCGACGGCTCGATCAAGAAGTATCTGATTCAGCCGGTCGATATGATCATGTTCTTATTTCTCGGCCGAGTTGCCCACAAGCTGGTCTATTATCTCGTCGCCACCCTGCCGTTCGCACTGGTCTTTTTTATCTGCCGAGATTATTTCTCCGGCTGGCCCGACGCGGGGACGTTGCTGGCGTTTGTCGCCGCGCTGATCATGTCGTTCGTACTCGGATTTTTTCTGGAAGCGACAATCGGCATGATCGGCTTTTGGTTTCTGGAGGTTAGTTCGCTTCTGTTCGTCTACATGCTGTTCAGCTTTTTTCTGGCTGGTCAGATGTTTCCACTGACGATGCTGAACAAGATCCATTTCATCGGCAGTCTGTCTTGGGGAGACGTGGTGCTGGTCACGCCGTTTCAGTATCTGGCCTACTTTCCGGCGGCCGTTTTCTTGGGCAAAATCCACGGCGCCGAATTGGCGCGCGGCCTGTCGATCGAACTCGCCTGGTGCGTCGGCTTGATTCTCGTCTGCCGCTGGGCGTTCAAGTCGGGCGTGAAGCGGTACAGCGCGTTTGGCGGCTGAGCCTCAGGGAAAGATTGCGAATCGGCGCCGCGCGCGCTTGGCGACTTAGCCCGGCGGCCATTCAAGTTTTCGGCCGCCGAGCAGGTGGAAGTGCAGATGGGCAACGCTTTGACCGCCGTCGGGTCCACAATTCACGACGACTCGGTAGCCGCCGCCGAGTTGCAACTGCGCCGCCAGATTGCGGATCACGATCCACAGATGGCCCAACAGCGGAGCGTCGCTCTCAGCGAGGTCGTCGAGCGAAGCGATTTCTCGCTTCGGAATCAGCAAGACATGCACCGGCGCCTGCGGAGCAACATCTCGAAAGGCGAGACACTGCTCGTCCTCGTAGACAATGTCGGCCTTGATCTCGCGATCGAGGATCCGTTGGAAGATGGTCTTTTCGCTCATGATGCTTTCCCATCGACGGCCAACTGGTTGAGCAGAATCCCTTCGTCGATCAAGAGCAAGGGAATGTCGTTTTGGATCGGATAGAGCACATTCTGGTCTTCGCGCACCAGGGCGGCGTCGAGCGGTTGCGCGACGGCATGGCCGGCGCGGTTTTGCAGCGTGCCTTGCGCGATGGTTTGATTCACCCGCGCCAGCAGCGCGGCATCGGCGGCCGACAAGAGCTTGCCTGTCTCCGGGCAACGAAGCAAATCAATAAACTGCTGTTTGAGCATGCAAAAACTCGCCAGAGCGGAGCATCCGAGGTTGGCCCTTAGCGTGGTTCATCGGGCGGCATTTTTCAAGGGGCGCGGGGCCGGTCGGGGAAAACCGTGGCGTGGCCGCCCGTCCGGCGGCACAGCTTTCCTCGCTTCGCCTGCTTGGCAAAAGGGGTCGAGTGGTTCTCCCAACGAGCGGTTTCCAATTAATGCACGTGCAGCGGCTGTGCCGATTCTGAGTAATGCGTGGTTGCGCGACCAGGGCGCGCTTTCGCGAACTTTTGGCCCGTGCGGGGTGCGACAATGACTTGGCGTATGCTCTTAGCTGCTTTGTGTTTAAGCCTCTTGGGAGGACGGTCCACGCTCGCCGACGACGGCAATCTGGTCGATGTCAACGGCGTGAAATATCGCGAAACGACCCAAAAGCAACAGCGCCAGGTCGTCGAACTCAAGGAGCAAACGCGGACCTATAAACAGACGCGGTACAAGCCTGAGACCCAGACTGTTTCGCACACGGTCATGGTGCCGATCACCGAAAACACGATCCAGCTTGTGCCCATCAGTTCTTGGAATCCTTTTGCCCAGCCGACTTATGAATGGCGCACCGTCCCGGTTACCCGCTGGCAGCCTCAAGTCCAGCAAGCGCAGGTGACGGTCATGAAGCCGGAAGTGGTCGATGTGCAAGTTGTCGAGCAGGTTCCGGTTGCGCGGCTGGTCGATGTGGACGTGCGGACGCGAGTTGCCGTGAATGGGAGCACCCCCGGCGCGGCGGGGGCGGGCCTCGCGGTGCTGCGCGACCCGAATGCGGGAGGCAGCGTCGCCTCCAGCGGCGCGAATAATGCCGCGGTGCCGCCGTGGCAAAAGGGGAATGTCAGCCTCTCCGAGCCGGGAAGTCCGACCGATTCGACCGCGGCCCGCGACGCTCTGCCGCGGCGCTAACTCTGACAGCCGACAGGCCCTCGGCCATCTCGCACCATTTGTCAACCGCGCCCCGCGTAAAGCCGCGCTCCGAGCGGCTCGCAAATTAACGACTTGCGTCGTCATTTTGGCGTCGGCGCAGGGCGCGGATCCAGCCTGTCGAATGCTTCCAACCGGCTCGTCAACTCGCCGAGATGCGACGCCATTGCTCGGAATCTTCGACGAGGCCCATTGCGGGCGCGGAAACGGCTGGCGGTCGTTCGCGCTGGGGGGGGCGGCAAATTTCTTCGCTCCAGTGATTGCGACCGGCGCGGCGAACAGCGATTATAGGAAGGGCAAACCCTTCCTTCCCACCCCACCTGTGCGAGTCGCTCTCATGGCAAAAATCTCTTGGGCAATCTTGCCCTGCGCGTTGGTTCTGTTTAGTTGGTCGGCGGTTCACGCGGCGGAGCCGGAAGCCGGGGCCGACCCGGCGGCCGCGCTCGGTTGGAAGTTGGCGGTTCACGCCTACACCTTTCAAAAGTTCTCGATCTTCGATGCGATTGACAAGACCGCCGCGCTGCACGTGAAGTACATGAGCATTTCGGGCGGCTTGACGCTCGATGGCAAAAAGCGGCTCACCACGACCGATCTGTCCGAACAACAATGGAACGAGATCAAGAAGAAGGTGGACGAGGCGGGTCTGAAGCTCGTCAATTTCGGCGTCGTGCAGTTGCCCAACGATGAAGCCAAAAGCCGCAAGGTCTTTGAATTCGCGAAGCGCGCCGGCGTGGACGTGCTGGTCGCCGAACCGCCGGAAGAAGCTCTCGACCTGGTCGAAAAACTCTGCAAGGAATACAACATCAAGGTCGCCATCCACGATCATCCCAAGCCGTCGCACTATTGGAATCCGGACACCGTGCTGGCCGCGGTCAAAGGCCGCACGCATTTGATGGGAGCGTGCGCGGACACGGGCCACTGGATGCGGTCGGGGCTCGATCCGGTCGAGTGTCTGAAAAAACTCGAAGGCCGCGTGATCGCCTTGCACTTCAAGGATCTCAATGCCATCGGCGATCCCAAGGCCCACGACATGCCCTGGGGAACCGGGGTGGGCAAAGCGCGCGAAATGCTCGAAGAACTCAAGCGGCAGAAATTCCACGGCGCGATCTGCGTCGAATATGAATATCACTGGGACAACTCTTCGCCGGAAATCGCCGAGTGCGTGAAGTGGTTCAATAAAACGGCCGCGGAGATCGCCGCCGAACCGGCGAAATAACAAACCGAGCCGGCGAAGGGATCGAAACCCTTCGCCGGCTCGGCTGCGTCACCCGGTCGTTGCTGAACTCCAACTCGCCTCGATCCGAGCCGGAGGCCTGGCGGCCTCCGGCTCTTTCCGCAGAGCGCGCCGCTTACTTGCGCTCGAACAACTCGTTCGCCCCTTGGACCTTTTCTAGGTCGAGGTTGTCGAGGCCCGTAACGGCCGGCGCGGCTTGCGGAGTCCCTTGGGCAGCGCCGTTGCCGCCGTTCGGACCCGCCCCAGCCGGCGCCGGAGGTCCGGCCGGTGCGGCGCCGTTTCCTTCCGGAGCATTCGGAGCGACAGCCGGTCCTTGTTCTCCGCCATTGGCCGGCGCCCCAGCCGGAGCGGCCAGACCCGCGGCGGCCGGAGCCAAGCCCGGAGCCGGAGCCACGCTCGCTCCGCCTGCCGGGGCCGCGATGGCTTCCGTCTTCACCGTGACGTGCACGATGTCGGTCCGGCTCAGGGTCGCGATATTGTTCAGCTCGTTGGTTTCGGCCAGCTCGTCGAAGCTGTCGACCACGGCGATGACCGTGTCGAACGGCTGTGCGGGCGCACCGAGCGAAAGGCAGCCGATCGGCAATTCGATATCGATAAAGCCGGTTTGCTTCGGCTGAATCATCCGAATCGGCATCGTCACGACCACCGACGACTCGTTGATGTCGCCCCGAGCCGCAATCAAGGAAACGTGGAAATCGCACGAGGGGAGCGGGCTGTCGTTCAACATCGACAACCGGTAGACCGGTCCGTGCTCCGGAGTCGAATCCGAAACCATTTGCAAGTCGACCAGCACCAGATCGCCGAACGGAGGAGCGGATTCCTCAAACTGCGGCATCATGCCCATCGGGCCGAATCCCGGCATGAACCGCCGCACGTTCGCCCGCTTGCGAACGAAGTCGCACAGAAAGCGCGCCATTTCCGGACCATGTTCGACCTTCTTGGTCTGCACGGCGGTCACGCCCGTCGTGACGGTCGTGGCCTCGCCTTTGACGGCGGCGCCGGGCATGCCGAGGGTCGGTTCTCCATCGAGGCGGCCATGCAACTCCATCAGGTTCTTGCTGAACGAGGGAGCGCCGCTGGCCAAGTTGCCCAGCCCGCCGCGCGACTCGCCTTCCTTGACCATGTTCGGACCCGAGTTGCCGTTGAAGGCCGGGTTGAGGTTCACTCCGCCTTGCGGCGCCGCGGCGGCGCCCGGGTTGCCCTGGGGCAGGTCGGCCGGAGGTCCGCCCGCTTGCGCGCCATTCGCTTGCGGCGCGAGGCCTTGTGGCGGGTTCGCTTGCTGCGGGTTGAGTTGTTGCGGATTGCCTTGCAAGTTGGCTTGGCCGCCATTGGGAGCAGCCAAGGTTTCGGGCGCGGCCGGAGCGTTTTCCGGCGCGGCGCCTTGCGGAGCGCCCGCAATGTTGACTTCAGCAGCCGCGGTGTTGATCGGCCGGGCGGTCAGCCCTTGGCCGAACAGTCCTTGGCCGAAGACAGCCGCGCTGGGGATGACCAGCGAGCTTGTCAAGACGGCGATAACGAAAGTGTGTTTCATGACTAGAGACTCCGTTGAGATCGAGGACTTTAAGGAAGGGAAGAACGAGGGCCAAAAAAAATCCGCCGGCTGGCCCTGGAGCACAACCGGCGGACTAGGTTCAGGACATAATCACTCCGGCTTAGTAAGCACAGCTGCAACCGCAACCCCACGAAGAGTAGCACGGGCTGTAGCAGGTCGAGTACGTCGTGTAGGTCACAGGACGGTAAGCGACGTAGTAAGTCGGTTCGTAGCAGGTGTACGACGAGCAGGTGTTGTAGCTGTAGCAGCTGTTGTAGCACGAGCTGTAGCACGGGCTGTAGCAGTACGAGTAGCAGGGGTTGTAGCAGCTATAGCCGCAGCCGCCGTAGTAACCACAGCGATGGAAACAAGCTTCAACCGCGTCTTCCTTCTGCGTCTTGGCGGCCAAGGCATCGACATCGACGTTGACACTCGCTTCGATCACCGCGTCATTCGCATCCGTGATCGACTTGACATCGATGCCGGCCAGGTCATCACCAGCGAAAGCGAACGAGCCAGTCAAAATAATCGCCACCGCGAACAGAGAAATATTCTTCAACATCGGACGAATCTCCTGTCGGCAAGTTTTTAATTAATGTGATTTCGGAAAGTTGCCGTTTCTTTCAGAGTCACTTGTCGTATTCGACACTTGGCTAAGCGAGAGACCCGCCGACTTGTTACAACCGCTTTCCGAAAATTCTTTTTCTCGCCGAAACCGCCAGACGGCTCGCCCGCCGCAGGACTCGCCTCAGGACTATCGAAAGCCGCGCCGCGAGAGCCCCTAGGCCCGGTCACCGCCGATCGGCGCCGGGCAGCTCTCCGTCGATTTCGCCGCCGAGCCCGCCGATCAGTCCGCTTTCCGCGTCAAATGGGGCTTAGGATTGGGCCAAACTCGGCACAGCCAGCCGCGGGCCAGCCCAGACGAGTCCGACCGCGGATCACGGTCGAGCTGGATCGCGGTCGGGGCGGGGCAATTTTTGGCCATCCTCGATGGATCGCGGCTGGCAGCGGGCGATATCCGGCAAAAAAGCCCGAAAACCAGGCGAAGTCTGCTGAATACTTCAGAGGGCTGAGTAGACAAGAAAACGCTCGGGGACGGCTAGGACCAGGTCTGCTGGCAGATTTCAGCGGTTGGCGGCCCAGAACGGCGCGAGAGAGAAGGGAGAGGCAGGCAAGAAGGCCCAGCGGGCCAAGGCGGCAAAAACAACAGTTTGACGCCGAAATGCTCAAAACCCCGGAAGGCGAGCGATGCCGATTATAGGCCAAAACGACGCGAAAAACGGACCGAACGATGATGGGCGTACCACTGGCGGCGAGAGGCGTTGCTCGAATGGCGGCGTTTGCGTTTTCCGTCTGGCATGATCTTTCTCCTTATTTAGCTGGCTGGTTTCCTCTGCACTTCAGAGCGTGAAGCGGGCCGCCGTGTTACCGCCCAGAGCGAAGATTTTTGCGGTTGCGGAGATCTCTCTTTCGCCAGCCAAATTCGCGACATAGAATAAGGGCGAGTCCGGTTCGCCGCGCGCCGCGCATAAAGCCAAAAAACGCCGCGTTTTGCGAAGAAATCGCCCCTTCGGCCCCGGAGATTGATTTGGCTCGTCGGCGGGTTCGCGCCTTTGCTCGCCGCCTGCCCGCGCACCGTAACAAAGCGGCCGCGATTTACGCTTAACATAAGTGAGCGGCTGCGACCCCGCTCCCTTTCCAGCCAATCCTGTTCGTTTTAATCTGACCAAGCCGGGTAAAAAAATGTACAAGTCCTTAATTCTCACCGTCTTATGTGTTTCGACCTGGGCTGCTAGCGGCCGGGCCGACGACTTGTTTGCCCGTCCCGCCACTGAAACCCCGTTCTCGGGCGCCAAAGGGGCCGGCGGAGAACCCTCGAGCAAACCGACGAAGATCCTCAACGGAGATCATCTGGGCGAAATGCTCCGTGACGCCCAACTCGAGCCGAAGGTCGAGGCGGACGACTTCGTGACGCTCAGCTTTCACCAAGGTCACTTTGATTTTCCGGTCGCGATGAATCTGACCGACCATAACTCGCGGCTGTGGGTCGTGTTTTTGGTCGCCAAACTCGACGCCACGCACCGGCTGAATGCGGAACAATTGACCGGCATTTTGACCGCCAACCGCGATCTCCGGCCGGCCGCCTTTGCGATCGGCGACGGCGGAAAACGGCTCGAACTTTACCTCGCCCTCCCCAACGAACAAATCAGCCCGAAAGTGTTGCGCGATAACCTACAAACGCTCGCCGGAGTTGCCGAAAGCACGGCTCCGCTGTGGGAAACCAGCGCCGCCGCGGCCAACGCCGTCGCCAGCCGCAATCCGGCCGGCCAACCGCCGCGGGAGTCGGGTCAACCGACTGGCGCGCCCCCCGCAAACCAGACGGTCGCCGCGCCGACGAATCCGCCGGCTCCTGTGCAAAACCCAACACGCACATCGACTCCGGAAACGAATCCGGCGCCCGCCCCGAACCCGCGAACGAACATTCCCGCCAATACGAATGCAAATTATCCGGAGCTCGCTGGCATCTGGTCGACCTCGTTCGGCGACAAGGATGGCTTGGCCTTGTCGATGCGGTCGGACGGCCAGTTCACGATCGTCCATGTGAAGGATGGCAAGCAGACCAAGTCGAGCGGCAAGTTTTCCTACGACAACGGCACGCTGTCGCTAGTCGGGGCCGACGCCTTCAAACTCGCCGGCCGAATCACCAACTTGGGCGACAAATCGTTTGAGTTCACCCCGCAAGGCGCTGCGGCCACGGCGAAATGGACGTTGAAGCGGGCTAAGTAAATCGCTGCGTGAATTGCTCAATTGGCCGCGTGGACGAGGTCGCGGATCGGACGCCGTTCCGGTAACAAGGCGGTTCATTCCACGCTTAGCCGAATAGACCCCTTCCAGCCAATTCCTTCCCATATCCGGTGCGACGATGAAAACCTTCTGCTGCTTGAAAAATGCTTGCGTGGCGGCCTTAATCCTGAGCGCGACCCTCACGGCCAGCCAGGCCTTGGCCGATGCGAAAACCTATCAAGACACGGTCGTCTCGACCGCTTGGGTCTTGGCCAAATCCGACGGCAAAACGAGCAGCGGCACCGGCGTGCTGATCGACGCCGAAAAGAAAATGATGCTCACTAACTTTCACGTCGTGGGCGAAGCGCGGCTCGCGATCGTTTTCTTCCCCGTGATGACCGACGGCAAACTCGAAGTCGAACGGAAGTATTATCTCGACAACGTCAAAACGGTCGGGATTCGCGGCCGCGTCATCGGCATCGACCGCAAACGCGATCTCGCCCTGGTTCAGTTGGACCGCATTCCTGAAGGCGTTAAGGCCATCACCATGGCCAAGGCCAGCCCGACGCCGGGCGAAAACGTGCAATCGGTCGGCAACTCGGGGTCCACCGACGTCCTCTGGGTGTATACGTCCGGCACGGTCCGCGCGGTTTATAAAAAGCAGTTTCGCACCGGAGCGGGGGACCATGACTTCACGGTGGTCGAAACCCAATCGCCAATCAACACCGGCGACAGCGGCGGACCGGTCGTGAATAAGGACGGCGAGCTGGTCGCGATTTCCCAAGCGATCTCGCCGAGCGCCCGGCTCGTGACCTACAGCGTTGATATCAGCGAAGTCCGCGCGTTCCTCGCCGGTCCGTGGAAGCCGGCTCCCTTGCCGATCGCCGATATCATCGAGCGTGCGGAGTTGACCACGACCGACGCGCCGGGCAACTTCCTCGAAGTGAAGTGCGACCAAGAGGACAAGACGGTCCAGTCGGTCTTCATCGCGAAGGAACTTGAATACTATGAAAAGGCGGACACGCGCAAGGTCTGGGCCTTGGCTTCGGTGTTGAAGCAAGCTCCGAAAACGGAAGTCTTGATGAAGCTGATGGATCAGAACGCCCGCACGAAGCTAGGGGCCTGGAGCATCGAGCAAAACGCGCAAGGCGAGTTTCTGGTGGTCTACTGTGCGAAGATCGACGCCTCGGCCGCCCCAGACGCGCTCCGCAGCACGACCGAATACGTCGCCAAGCTGACCGCGTTGATGAAGAAGGACCTCGCGCCGAAAGACGAGAAGGTCAAGAACCCGAACGAAAAGATCGACGAATGGCTGAAGAAATAAGCCTCGCGAATGCCTACCCCTTGACGTTCCCCTCAGAGCCTCCGGTCAATCGATCGGAGGCTCTGAGTTTGTAATTGTTTACCGCCTCCGAGAAATTCTTCAATGCTAGCTTAATCTGCTAGCACGATTCTCGTCGTAGAACTGATATGGAAACGACGAGAAGTGATTCGAACGACGAGCGGGGTGCCGGCCGGTCGCCAACGTATGAGGA
>DASRSE010000319.1:0-3210 GCA_035656655.1 Pirellulales bacterium | reverse complement strand
CAGCCGCATCCGCCAGGGAAACGGGCCGGAAATTAGTTCCGTTTTTCGCCGTCTGGCTTTGAACATTTTGCAGCGCGACACTTCGTTAAAGGGAAGTCTCCGCAGCAAACGCAAGCGGTGCGGCTGGTGCGAACGCACCTTGGAACAACTCCTGGCCGGTTTTGCCGAGAATTAACACTCGATTGCCCTGGGGGGTTCGTAAATCTGCTCATCGGTTTATTCGGAACATTTCGAAATCCGACAGCTCATGCCGAAAAGATTTATTGGCCAATCGCAGAGCAGGATGCGCTCGATATTTTGGGGCTTATTTCTCTGCTGCATCGAAAGCTCGATAGGGCGACAAGGCTTCGATAGCAATGGTTCCAATCCGGCAATCTGCCGTAGCAACGCGCTGGGTGGCCGGTCATCTCCGGTTGCATTCGCTGCGGCATCCGCGCCGCGTTCAGCCGTTTACTTTTTCGCCGCGATAATAGGTCGCGCAGACGGGCTCGTTCGAGTGCAGCAGCAGCTCGTGTGGGTCGGCCGCGTCGCGGTCGGGCAAGGGGACGATCGCCAAGTTCGCCCACTTTCGCGGCGACAAGCTGCCGACGAACGGATCGAGCCCCAGCGAGCGCGCCGCGTTCAATGTGCCAAGCTTCAGCACGATCGCCAGCGGAATCTGCGGATGCCGATCGGCCAGAAACCGCAACTCCGTCAATATGCTCAGGTCCGGATTGCTGGCGCGGCTGTCGGTTCCGACCGCCATTTGCACTCCGCGCTCGAGCAGCTCGACCAGCGGATACGGCGCGTGCTGAAAATAAGCATGTGTCCGCGGACAATAGACCAGCGTCATCCGTTCGGCCCGCGCGGCCAGGAAATCCATCTCTTCTTCTTCGAGATAGTTGCCGTGGATGATCAGGCTGCGCTGCGCCGGCGCGACCATCGCCAGATAGTCGAGCGGCCGGGTGTGCGGCGGAATCGAGTCGGGGTCCCAGCCGGCAAACTCCTCCAGCAGTTCGACTAGCGGCCCCTCTTGCGCTTCGAGCAATTGAATTTCTTCGCGACTTTCCGCCAAATGGAGCGCGATCGGAAAGCCGCGGTCGCGCGACAACCGCATCGCGCGTTGGATCACGCGCGAATGGACCGAATAGGGAGCATGCGGAGCCAGCCCCGGAAATCGCTGGCTCGCCAAGCGGCCGCTCGCCGGCGAAGCGGTCTTGGCCACGGCGTCCAGATGGTCGGTCGCCAATTGGGTCAAAGCGTCGCGGCGGTCTTCGCGCATGCCGAGCAATTCGCGAAACACAAGCAAATCAAGCGGATACTCCGGCCCCATCGCGCGCCAAGCTTCGCTCGTGGCGATTTCGCCGAGCGTGGTTACGCCCGCCGCCGTCGATTCGGCCAAGCCTTGGCGAATCGCCGGTTCATCGCGATCGGAGATCGCTCGGCGCCGCTCGACGACGGCGCGAATCCAGTCGGGAAAGCTCATGCC
This sequence comes from Pirellulales bacterium, assembly GCA_035656655.1. Classification (GTDB taxonomy): domain Bacteria; phylum Planctomycetota; class Planctomycetia; order Pirellulales; family DASRSE01; genus DASRSE01. The sequence continues at coordinate 1,742 of DASRSE010000319.1, read as the reverse complement.
CGGCCGGCCGAGCGGATGCGCCAGCTCGCTGAATTCGAGATGGGTGTGCGGATTGACGAAGCCAGGCAAGATCGCGACATTGCCGAGATCGAGTGATTCGCCGGCTGGTTTTTGCGTCTGGATTTCGCTGATTCGCCCGTCGCGCACCGTCAGATAACCGTCCTGGAGCGGCTGCCGATCAATCGGAAAAAGGTATCTGGCCTTTAAGGACCAAGGCAAATCGGACATAGTAAGGAGGCTCGCCGGGACAAGGCGACAGGCGTGAAACAGTGACGAAGTCCTGGCCGGGCCTAAGCACCGGCAACGATCGGTTAAGAGGTAGTAGCGTTTGCTGAGCCATCGCGTTGGCGGACCGCACCGAGGTCCGGCGAGCGCTCGGCGACGCTGTTGCCAATTGTCCCCCAGCGGGCAATTCGCTTCAATGGCAACTCGGCGAATTTGGGCCGCCGCGCGGCCCGGCAGTTCCTTGCCTCATGGACAACCTATGTCAATTGGCCACTCCACCGCGCTTGAGATCGAACTGCATCGCCGCCGCGAGCTGGCGGTGGAACTGGCCCAGTCGGCCGGCGGCATCACGCTCGCGCATTTTCGCCGGAGCGGGCTGCAAATCGAGCTCAAGGCCGATCAATCGCCCGTCACGATCGCCGATCGCGAGGCCGAACTCGCCCTTCGAGCCGGCATCAAAGAGCGTTTTCCGCAGGACGCCATTTTGGGCGAAGAATTTGGCGAAGAGAGCGGGACCTCGGGCTTTCGCTGGATTTTGGACCCGATCGACGGGACCAAATCGTTCATTCGCGGAGTGCCCTTGTACGGAACTTTGATCGGCGTCGAACACGAAGCGCGGAGCGTGGTCGGCGTGATCCACATCCCGCCGACGGGTGAAATGCTGCATGCCGTGGCAGGCGACGCGGCCTTTTATCAGGACGGCGCGCAGCCGGCCGTGAAAGCGCGGGTTTCGCCGACCGCGAAGCTGGGCGAGAGCCTGTTTTGCACGTCGGACCCGGTCACGTTTCGGCAGGTCGATCGGGCCGCGCACCTGGAACGCTTGATCGCAGCTTGCCAACTCTGCCGGACCTGGGGAGATTGTTACGGCTACTTGCTCGTCGCGACGGGGCGCGCGGACCTGATGGTCGATCCGCTGCTGAGCGTTTGGGATGCGGCCGCCTTGCAACCGATTTTGGAGGCCGCGGGCGGCTCGTTCACCGACTGGCAAGGGCGTCCGACGATCTACACCGGCGATGCGATTGCGACGAATAGCCGGCTGCTGGCAGAAGTGCTGCAAATCACCGCGACCCGGTAGAGCGAGTGCCGTGTGCTCGGGCGATGTATCGCGGTGGCAGAACGGCTATGCCGAGAGCTTTCATAGCCGCATGCGGCGCTCGCTTTTGAATGCGGAAGACTTTGAGACTGTCAACGACGCCCAGTCGCTGTCAGCAGCCTGGACGAATGTCTACAACTACTAGCGACCGCAAACCAGCCTGGGCTACCAGTCCACCGCCGAGTTCGCCAGCCGGGCCGTGTTTGCTCTGGCACCGGCTGCGCAAACGCGGCCCGGGCGGGAGCAGAAAACAGTACCCATTACCCAAACCGTACTCTCATAACCCTTGGTATGCAAAACGGAGGCATCCCACCGGCACCTTGCAAGTCAGTGCTCATATTGTAATCAAAGTTGGGATCAAAATGCCAGAGGGTGCAGACAAACTCCGCAGAAACGGCTCGATGCTTGCGATTAGCTTTCGAAT
>DASRSE010000318.1:0-7601 GCA_035656655.1 Pirellulales bacterium | reverse complement strand
GCATTCTGGGTTCCCGCGCCATCCGCGTCTCGTCATTCCCGCGGAGGCGGGAATCCAGCGCCGGCGCAGAGAGTCAGAATGTCCGCCAGAGACAACCCGCATTCTGGATTCCCGCCTGCGCGGGAATGACGAATAGGTAAGTCACCGCCGGCGCAGGGAGTCAGAATGTCCGCCAGGGGCAACCCGCATTCTGGGTTCCCGCGCCATCCGCGTCTCGTCATTCCCGCGGAGGCGGGAATCCAGCGCCGGCGCGTGGAGTCAGAACTACCGCTAGGGGCAACCCGCATTCTGGATTCCCGCGCGGTGCGCGTCTCGTCATTCCCGCGCAGGCGGGAATCCAGCGCCGGCGTGTGGAGTCTGAATGTCCGCAAGAGGCAACCCGGATTCTGGATTCCCGCCTACGCGGGAATGACGAATACATAAGTCACCCGCCTGCGCGGGAAAGACGAATAGGTACGTCACCCACCGGTGCCGAAAGGGTCGAAGGCCTCGGGGTGCTGGCCTGTGCGGCGTCCTTACTTTTTCTGTCCCTGGGGCTTGGTTTCCGCTTGTTCGATCTTCGCCCAGGTGTCTTTCAGCGTGACTGTGCGATTGAAAACCGGCCGGCCCGGCTGCGAATCTTTCGTGTCAACGCAGAAGTAGCCTTGGCGTTCGAATTGAAATCGTTCGCCCGGCTGCGCCTGCGCCAAGCTCGGTTCGACAACCGCCTCGACGACCGCGAGCGACTTTGGATTGAGATTCGCTCGGTAGTCCTGCCCCGGCGACGCGTCGTCCGGATTGGGCCTCAAGAAGAGGTGGTCATAGAGCCGGACTTCGGCCCGCAGGGCCGCGGCGGCGGAGACCCAGTGAATGGTCCCTTGGACCTTGCGGCCGTCGGGCGCGTTGCCCCCCTTGGTGGCCGGATCGTATGTGCAGCGCAGTTCCGTCACGTTGCCTGCCGCGTCTTTGACGATTTCGTTGCAAGTGATGAAATAGGCGTAGCGGAGGCGCACCTCGCGTCCCGGTCCGAGCCGGAAAAACTTCTTCGGCGGATCTTCGCGAAAATCGTCGCGCTCGATGTAGAGTTCGCGGCCAAAGGGAACCTGCCGCGTGCCGGCGCCAGCGTCTTCCGGATTATTGATCGCTGCCAGCGACTCCGTTTCGCCCTCCGGATAGTTCGTGATCACAACCTTGAGTGGGTCGAGGACCCCCATCACGCGCGGCGCGCGGCGATTGAGATCTTCGCGAATGGACTGCTCCAAGACGTTGATGTCAATGACGCTGTCGGTCTTGGATACGCCAATCCGCTCGCAGAACGCGCGGATCGAGTCGGGCGTATAGCCGCGGCGGCGGAGGCCGCTGATCGTCGGCATCCGCGGATCGTCCCAACCGCGCACCAGGTTTTGCTGCACCAATTCGAGCAGCCGCCGCTTGCTCATCACGGTGTACGTCAAATTGAGCCGCGCGAACTCGATCTGCTGCGGATGAAAAATGCCCAGTTCCTTGATGAACCAATCGTATAGCGGCCGGTGGTTCTCGAATTCAAGCGTGCAGATCGAGGCGGTGATGTGCTCGATGGAGTCGCTCTGGCCGTGCGCATAATCGTACATCGCGTAGATGCACCATTTATCGCCCGTGTTGTGGTGCGTCGCATGCAAAATCCGATAGAGCACCGGATCGCGCAAGTTCAAGTTCGGGTGCGCCATGTCGATCTTCGCGCGGAGCGTGTGCGAGCCGTCGGGAAACTCGCCCTCCTTCATGCGCTCGAACAAGCGCAGGTTCTCGTCCACGGTCCGCTCGCGAAAAGGGCTGTTCTTGCCGGGCGCCGTGAGGGTGCCGCGATGTTCGCGAATTTGGTCGCCGGTCAGATCGCAGACGTAGGCCTTTCCCTTTTTGATCAGCTCCACGGCCCAAGCGTACAGCTGGTCAAAATAGTCGGAGGCGTAGTACATGCCGTCCCATTGAAAACCGAGCCAGCGGACATCTTCTTTGATCGACTCGACGTACTCCTCGTCTTCCTTGGTCGGATTGGTATCGTCGAATCGCAAGTTGCATTTGCCTCCATAATCGCGGGCAATGCCGAAATTGAGGCAGATGCTTTTGGCGTGGCCAATGTGCAGATAACCATTGGGCTCGGGCGGAAAACGAGTTTGAACGTGCCCGGAAAATCGGCCGCTGCGATTGTGTTCGTTGATGATCTCGCGAATGAAATCGGTACGAACGGGCTCGGCAGTGCTCATGGGACAAATCCTTCGACAACAAGAATGATCAGCATCATCGGCGTGGGCGCGTTCCTGACGCACGCCGTTAGTTTCTCGCAAAGGAGCCGCGCGAACAAGGGCTGTTCGGCTTAGATCTGGAGACTGGCTAGCGCTTCAAGAACTTCGCGCGCGTCGCGATATCGAGCCTCCGGCGCGGCCGCCAGACATTTTTCGCAAAGAGTTCGCGCTGATGGCGGAATTTCCAAGTCGCGTAAAGCCGGTTCGCTCGGCGGCACGCCGAACAGCAGCGTGTGGAATAATCCGCCTAGCCCGTAAACATCGGTCCAAGGCCCAAGGTTTTGCGATCCGGTTCGTTGCTCCGGCGCCATATAGGCCCAGGTTCCCGCCTGCACAGGGGCCGGCTGGATGTGGTTTGCGGTAAAAACTCGTCCGTAACCAAAGTCCGTCAGCCAAACCTTCCCCGCTCGGTCGCATAGCACGTTCTGCGGCTTGAGGTCGCAGTGGAGAACTCCGCGCGTGTGCGCATGTTCCATGGCCCACGCGGCTTTCTCCTCCGCGCCCAAACTCAGCGACGATTCGAGCCGAGCGTCGCGCTTCGCCGCTTGCTGGCGAATCGCCTGCCGCCGCACTTTCTTGATCGTGATCGTCGCCAATAACGGCCATAGATCGTGGTCTTCCGCGACGAGTAATCGCCCATCGCGAACACGCGTGAAAAAGCTGCGATAGACCGACTGCAAAATATCCTCCGGATCAAGTCGTTGCGCCAAACGCTTTGAAAGTCGAGTCCGAGCCAAGGCCAGCAGGCGGTCAGCGAAGCGCGCATAGATTTCGGCTGCCGCGCGCTCATCGCCCTGGCGAAGGTGTTCGACAAGGTCGGAAGAAGGTTCGTCCGTCACCTGGAAGGCTTTCTGGTCGGATTATTTCCGGCAATTCTCAAAACGGTGTCCGGTTTTGGCGACGTTTCGTAATCTACTCCTACGAGCCGCACAAAACCAGCAACTGGTCGGTCTAATTCATCTTTCGGGAGCGATTCATGGCCTACGTCGTCACTGCGCCGTGCTTTGGCTGCAAATATACTGATTGCGTCGTCGTTTGCCCTTGCGAGTGTTTTCGCGAAGGAGAAAAGATGCTGTACATCGATCCGGATGATTGCATTGACTGCGACGCTTGCGCGGCGGAATGCCCGGTCGAAGCGATTTTTTATGAGGGCAATGTGCCGACGGAATGGCGCGACTTTATCGCGCTGAACGCAGAAATGTCGAAGCTGAGTCCGGTCATCGTCGAGAAGAAAACCCCGCTGGCTTAGCTCCGCGTCGGCACTGCCCCATGCCGCTAAATCCGTTGTGTCGCCCGCTCGATCCGGTTGATCGTGCTCGTCTTGCCCAAGATGGCGAGCGTGTCGAACAGACCAAAGCCGACCGGCTTTCCGGTGACGGCGATCCGCACCGAATGGATGATCTGATCAAGCTGAATTCCCTTTTCTGTTACGAAGGCTTGCAGCGTCTGTTCCAGCGCCGGCGCATCCCAACTCGCGACCTGTTCGAGCCGCGATTGAAATTCCTCCAGCAATACCGCGGCCTCCGCCGGCTGCCGGATTCGCTTGTCAAACGCGCCGTCGTCATACGAAAAGTCTTCGTCCGCCTGAAAGAACTCGCGATAATTCAAAATGTCGCCGGTCACTTTGATCCGGTCGCCGGCGGCTTGCACGATCTGAGTCAGCTTCGGGCCAACCTCGCACGGGGTCGGATCGGCGATCAGACCGGCTTGTTTCAGGACCGGAACCATGGCCGCGACTTTCTGCTTCAGCGGAACTTCTTGCATGTAATGCTCTTGGAAAGAAAGGAGTTTTTTGGCGTCGAAGCTGGCAGCCGCCTTGGTCACGCGCTCGAGCGAAAAATGAGCAATCATCTGCGGCAAGGACAAGTATTCAGTCTTGTCGTCGAGCGACCAGCCGAGCAGCATCAAGTAATTCAAGATCGCCTGGGGCAAATAACCGACCTGCTCGTAAAAATCGACGATTACCGGGTTAAAGGTCTCGGCGCTGGCGTGCAGCCCCAACGCGGCGGCAATCTTCTGGCCATGCTCGTTCACTTGCGCGAAGTCTTTGTTCTTCAGATACTTGTCGAGCTTGCGCTTGCTCAATTTATTCTTGCTGCCGGGCTCCGCCACGTAAGGAAGATGCGCGTACTGCGGCAGCGGGTAACCGAGCGCTTCGGCGATGAAGATTTGCCGCGGCGTGTTGGACAGGTGCTCCTCGGCGCGAATCACGTGCGAAATCTGAAAGTCGTGATCGTCGACGACGCTCGCCAAGTGGTAGAGACACGAGCCGTCGGCGCGTTGAATCACGTGGTCTTGCTCGCTGCTCCACTCGAACGCGACGTCGCCGCGAATCAAATCGTGGATGACCAACTTACCCTCGCGCGGCATTTTAAGGCGGACGACGCAAGCTCGGCCTGCGCCGGCAAATTGGGCTTGCTGCTCGGCGGTTTCCGCCAGCCACCGCCGGCTGTAGGTGAAAGTTCGCTTTTCTTTTTCGGCCGCCTCGCGCTCCGCTTGAATCTCTTGGGTCGTGGCAAAATCGCGATAGGCGTGGCCGCTCGCCAACAGCTTCTCGACCGCCGCTTGGTAGTGCGAGGTGCGTTGCGACTGAAAGTAGGGCGCATGCGGGCCGCCCACCTCGGGGCCTTCGTCCCAATCAATGCCCAGCCAGCGGAACCCGTGCAAGATCGGCGCAAGCGCGGCCTCGACGTTCCGCTGTTGGTCGGTGTCGTCAATGCGGAGCAAGAATTGGCCGCCATGATGCCGCGCAAAGAGCCAGCAAAAGAGCGCCGTTCGCACCCCGCCAATATGCAAGTATCCGGTTGGGCTGGGGGCAAATCGGGTCCGCACCGCCATCGCTGTGTTCCTCGCCAGAAGTCCCAGCCGCGCGCCGCTTCGACCGCCGCGGCGTCGCGGCCAAAACGGTGTAGTCTACCCGCTGCCGAGCGATTGCTGTACCCCTCAAGCCGCCTCGCGGTTGCAGCCCGCAAGCATTCTCGTTAGCTTGACGGAATGAGCGTCGCCGTGCACGATCCGCTGCGTTTTATCCTCAAAATTCGTTGCCGCACCTTGGCCGTGTTGTGCGGAATCGCCGGGGTGATTTGCGCCTTGCTCGGAGTGGACAGCTTGACAACTTCTCCGGCCGACTTCGCCGGGGGGTTGCCGCTGCTGCTGGTTGGCGGAAGTTTGTTGCTCCTCGGCGCGAATATCTGGAGCGAAAAACGCTGGGCGGTGATCGCGCTGGCGACCTTGTCGATCTTGATCGCCACGGTACGCTTGGCTTTGCTCCTGCATGATCGGGCCTCGTGGGAACCGCGGGCCTTTTTCGGCAGCGTCGGCCTGCCGCTGCTTTGCGCCGCTTATGCGACGCGGATTATCGTGCTCGCCAAGCAACTGCGCTCCGCCACGGCGATGACCACAAGCGGCGCGACCGGCGCGGCGCAATCGGCGCCCGCGCCCGGCCGGCAGCAGGCGGTCTCCGACGCCGCGGCGAGCTTGTCGTCGGACCCGCCAGCGGCGGACGATTCGCGCGCAGATTGAGTTCGGGCGACTCGGGCGAACTGGGCAATCCGCGCATCCCATGCCGGCCGGACGGCGCGAATTTGCAGTGGCGGTTTCATCTCGCTTTGCGAGCGGCAGGTTGGCCTTGCGAGATTGCGGCCGATTCGGGACACTCCGCCCTTCGTTTTCGTCTCTTCTGGCATTCGTCCGGCTCCGTCCTACTTCCGCGTAGACTCTTCATGCGGTGGCAGCGATTATCATTGATGCTGTTCGCGGTCGCGCTCTGCGCGGGCGTCGGTGGCTGCACGACTCCGGCCATGGCGCCGCCGGGTTACTTCGCGGCCGGGCCGGGGCAACTCGCCAATCCGCTGTTGGTGCCTGCCATCGACAAGGATGTCTTGTTTGATCAGGTCGTCGATGTCGTTGACGACTATTTCTGGATCGAGCGGCAGGAGCGCATCCATCCGCTGGGAGACGTGCTCAGCGAAGGGCGCATTGTGACCTATTATCAAAGCGGCGCGACGATCTTCGAACCGTGGCGGTGGGATTCCGTCACGCCCGAAGAGCGGTGGGAAAGCACCTTGCAATCGACGCGGCGCAAAGCGACGCTGCGGCTGATTCCCAGCCCAGGGGGCTATTTGATTGAGATCCTGGCGGTCGAAGAACTGGAGAATGTGAAAACGCCGAGCCGCTATTTTGCCGGCGACCACGTCTGGTCCTACGACAACAGTCCCGATCGCTATGTCGATCCGACCGAAAAGCAGTTGAATCCGACTTCCAGTTGGTATCCGTTACGGCGCGACGTGCCGCTGGAGCAACAGATTCTGCATGACATTCAAGCTCGGCTGGCGCCGTATGGTTCGCCGCGCGCGGCGGCGCCGGGCGTGCCGGTGGAAGTTGTGCCCGCGCCAACTCCGCTCCCCGCCCCCGCGGTCTTGCCTGCCCCGGCGGTCTTGCCTGCCCCGGTCGCGATTCCGCCGAACAGCGGGCTACCTCCGACCCTTTTCCAACCGCCGCCGGCCGGCCGCTGATCCAATTTGGCAACGTCTTGCTAGGCCGCCTCTTGGAGGGCCGGGTGGCAAGACAAAGCTATTTTTTGGCTCCTCATGAACTGCGCAGCGCAGCGATTGGACCGATTACGGCTTCTGCGACAACATCGCTTCCGCGGTGCGCGAAACGCTTTTGGCCGTTTCGAGGGCCGCTTCGGCCATGATCTCCGCGGCCACGAACCCTTCCTTGCGTTTTTCCACCTTGGCCGGCGTCGTCAGCCGCAATAACGCCACGGAACGCGCGATGACCTCATATTGGGCGCCGCCCAATGTGTTCGAGAGCTTGCCGGGAAACTGAGCCGTGTCCATGAGCGGTTCCCAGTGTGCTTCGGCGATCGGCGTCGGCAGGGTGAACTGAATGTTTTCGTAATGCGAATTGAGCAGCAGCAAGACCGTCGAACCCTCGACCGATTCGCCATGTTCGTTCACTTCGCCAATCATCTGGCCATCGAGGCGCAAGCCCAGGCACTTGATGAACCCGGCGTTCCAGCCTTCGTCCGACATCGGCTTTCCGTCGGAGCCATACCACGCGATATCCGAATCGCCCGCGCCGCGAATCGAACGGCCTTGGAAGAATTTTTGCCGGCGGAAGACAGGCTCGGCTTTGCGCAAGGCGATCATGCCGCGGACGAATTCCAGCATCTGTTTTTGGTCATCGTTCAAATCCCAATTTAGCCACGTAATCTCGTTGTCTTGGCAGTAGACATTGTTGTTGCCGTTTTGAGTCTTGCCCAACTCGTCGCCGGCCAACAACATCGGCACCCCTTGGCTCAGAAAGAGGGTCGCCAGCAGATTGCGTTTTTGGCGTTCA
>DASRSE010000317.1:0-16977 GCA_035656655.1 Pirellulales bacterium | reverse complement strand
CCGCCGCCAGAGAAAGGCGATGCGCTCGAGCCAGACCGCTTTGCCTTGCGGCGGAGGCTTGACGTGCATCGCCTCGGCCGGCTGCAATTTGAGGGCCAGCCGCGCGCCGTGCAGCGCGCCGCCCAGCGAACAAGCCAAGCTGATCACGATGCCCAGCACGTAGAGGCTGGGCTCGAAGCGATTCGCCAATTCCGGGAACTCGAAGAACGTGCGGTAGAGCCGCGTCACGAACTCGGACATGCCATAGCCGCCGAGACATCCGACCGCCGCGCCCAGAATCCCAATCGCGCCGGCGAACTTGACATAGTGCATGAAGATCTGCGAGTCGGCATATCCGAGTCCTTTCAGCGTCCCGATGATTGTCTGCTGTTGATCGACCAGCCTGGACATGAGGACATTTAGCACCAGCGCGGCGACCACCAGAAAAATCGTCGGCATGATCGAGGCGAACACGCCCAACCCGCGAATCTCATCGCTCAGATAGCGGCTCGAAGGTTGGTCCTTGCGGGCGAGCGTGTTGAAGACGCCGTACGGGGCGAGGGCCGTTTCGGCTTGGCGCAACAAGGGGGCGGGATTCTCGCGGAACTCCGGCGAAACGGTCCCGACCAGCTGGTTGGCCGCTCCTTCCATGTCGAACACTTCCTCGGCAAAACTTTGCTTCAGATAAAACACGCCGAAGTGATGCGGGTCGGGAGTCAGCGAGCCGGGCCCCACCAGATAAACAAACTCCGGACTGATCGCCGTGCCGACGATGAATAATTCTTGCCGCTGATTATTCAAGATCAAATGGACGACCTGGCCCGGATAGAGCTTGTGTTCGCGGGCAAACGCATCGTTGACGATCACCTCGTTGCGGCGCGAATCGGTGAAGTAGCTGCCGCGCCGCAAGACGAGGTCGTTGATCATCGGCTGCCAATGGTCGGGGACGGAGAGAACTTGCCCGTTCATCGGCTCGCGCACCCGCGGCAAATCGACCGTCGCGAAGAATTGAATCCGCGGCCGAACTTCATTGATGCCGGGAATCGATTTGAGGAGATCGATTTCCGACAAGGGCAGCTTTTTCAGGTCGATCCAAAAGTCGGCCAACCGCCCTTCGACATAATACTGCGCCTGGGCCAACCGCAGATTGCGATGGGCCGTGCGCATATAGATGAAGCACATCACGCCGACGGCAATCAGGCTGGTCGTCGCCAGTAGCAAGCCCCATGAGGCCCGCAATTCGCGCAGCAATTTCCGATCGAGGACGGTCACCAGACAATCTCCTCGGGCGGCTTCGGCGTCGGATTGGCGTGCACCTCGACGATTTCGCCGGAGCGGAGACGAATGACCCGATCGGCCATTTCGGCGATGGCGCCATTGTGCGTAATCACGAGCACCGTTTTGCCCAGCGATTGCTGCACGTCGCGCAACAAGCGGAGCACCCGCTTTCCCGTCTCGAAGTCGAGCGCCCCGGTCGGTTCATCGCAGAGCAGCAGTTCGGGATTTTTGGCCAGCGCGCGGGCGATGGCCACGCGTTGCTGCTCGCCCCCGGACATCTGCGATGGAAAGTGGTCCAACCGCTCACGGAGCCCCACCAGCTCGAGCGTTTCCACAACATCGCGCGGGTGCTCGCTGATCTCGGTCGAGACCATGACATTTTCTTGCGCGGTCAGATTGGGCACGAGGTTGTAAAACTGAAAGACGAAGCCCACGGTCGCGCGGCGATAGCGCGTCAGTTCGCGAGCGTTCGCTCGGCTCAGATCGCGATCGCGGTAGAGCACGCGGCCCACGCTGGGAATATCGAGCCCGCCAATGATGTTCAGCAGGGTCGTTTTGCCGGAGCCGCTGGGCCCGACCATAACCAGAAACTCGCCGGGCAAGATGTCGATGGTCACCTGGCGCAGCACCTCGACCTTCAGATCGCCCATGTGGTACGTCTTGCCCACGTCTTGGAGGCGGATGAGGTAGTCGGCGTTTGGTCCCGGTTCCGGCATTATCGCAGTTCGACAAGGTGGCGAGGCCCCGCTTCTTCTACCCGTAACTATAGTCTGGCAGTAACCTCGAATCGGAATGGGAGGGGCGGAAAACGCGGTTGGTTTTTGTGGATTGGGCAAGGAACCGGGCCGGACGCGGGGGAATTGGGGCGACCGAGGGAAAAAGTTGAAGTTGGGCGGCCGATTTGATACGATTCTGATTGGGGTGTCCCGGGCTTGTCCGCTTCGCTATAACCCGGCGTGCATCCCCCCGCCCGTTTTCCCGCCTCTTGCCCGTTTAGAGGAGCCGATCATGCTGACCCTTCTCGGTCGCCGTCAAGGAAAGTTTTGCGATGGAATTTCTCGGCGCACGTTCATGCAGATTGGCGGTCTGACGTTTGGAGGACTCTCCTTGCCGCAGATCTTGCGGGCGGAGTCGGTCTCGCATCAGCGGTTGAACCACAAGGGGATTATCAACATCTATTTGCCAGGCGGCCCGCCGCACCAGGACATGTGGGATTTGAAGCCCGACGCGCCGGCGGAAATTCGCGGCGAGTTCAACCCGATTAAGACCAACGTGTCGGGCATTGAGATCTGCGAACAGTTTCCGCGGCTGGCGCAGATGGCCGACAAGCTAGTCTTCATTCGCTCAATGATTGGCGCGCAAGGGGATCATGCGGCCTTTCAATGCCAGACTGGCCGCCGTTCTCAAGGGCAACCGCCCGGCGGCTGGCCCTCGATGGGAAGCTGCCTCTCGAAGCTGTGCGGTCCGGTCGTGCCCGGCATTCCGCCGTTCGTGGGAATGGCGCCGAAGATGGGGCACATGCCGTGGGCCGATTCGGGACAGCCCGGCTTTCTCGGCTTGGCGCATGCGCCGTTCAAACCGTCGGCCGAAGGGCGCGACAACATGGTCCTTAATGGCCTGACCCTCGAGCGGCTCCGCGACCGCAAGCGCCTGCTCGGCGAGTTCGACCGCTTTCGCCGCGACGCCGACACGACCGGCGCCATGGCGGGACTGGATGCGTTCGAGAATCAGGCGCTGGGCATTCTCACCAGCAGTTCGCTCGCCGATGCGCTCGATCTGAGCAAAGAAGACCCGCGGATTGTCGAGCGGTACGGCAAAGGCGATCCGAAGAATCGCGACGATGGCGGCCCGAAACTGATGGAACATTTTCTGATCGCGCGGCGGTTGATCGAAGCCGGCACGCGCTGCGTCACCGTCGCCTTTAGCCGCTGGGATTGGCACGGCCAAAACTTCAAAGCCGGCCGCCAAGACATGCCCATGCTCGATCAAGGCGTGTCCGCGCTGGTCGAAGATCTGCACAACCGCGGGCTCGACAAAGACGTCAGCGTCGTCGTGTGGGGCGAATTCGGCCGCACGCCAAAGATCAACAAAGATGCCGGCCGCGACCACTGGCCCCAGGTGAGCTGCGCCTTGTTGGCCTGCGGCGGTTTGCGCACCGGCCAAGTCGTGGGGGCGACCAACCGCTTTGGCGAGTTTGCCACCGAGCGGCCGGTTACGTTCCCCGAGGTGTATGCCACGCTCTATCATGCCTTGGGCATCGACACGGATCAGGCGACCGTTCGCGATTTGAGCGGCCGGCCGCAATATCTGGTTGACCATGCGGAGCCCATGAAAGAGTTGATATAGAGATCGAGCGCGCGAGTTCGCGCGGCGCGGGAGCCGCGGCGGCCGAGCGCATCGTGCCAGCGCATCGTGCCGGTGATTTTCAGATCGAAAAAACCTCAGCCGTTTGGGAACCCTCTGATGCTCACGATTTATGGCAATCGGCAGTCGGCGTTTTGCGATCGTGTCTCGCGGCGCAATTTCTTGCGGATCGGCGGGCTGGCGATGGGCGGGCTCTCCTTGCCGCAAATCCTCCGCGCCGAGCAAGCCTCCGGTATTCGCGCGTCGAACAAGGCGATCATCATGGTCTACTTGCCAGGCGGACCGCCGCATCAGGACACCTATGACTTGAAAGTCGATGCGCCGGCGGAAATTCGCGGCGAGTTCAACCCGATCCAGACCAACGTGCCCGGCATTGAGATCTGCGAGTTGCTGCCCAAACTGGCGGCCAACATGGACAAACTGGCCGTCTTAAGAACCTTGGTCGGCGCGCGGGACGATCATGCGTCCTTTCAGTGTTTGACAGGCCGGCTAATGGGCGGGCGGCAGCCGGAGGGGGGTTGGCCGGAATTTGGCTCGGTCGCCGCGCGGCTGCTCAGTTCGACGCCCGGCGCGCCGCCGTTTGTGGGTTTGTCGCCGCGGATGCAGCATAAGCCGTACAACTCCGGCAAGCCCGGCTTTCTGGGCCCGGCCTATGCGCCATTTCAACCGAATGGAGACGGCCGCGACGATCTTGTGTTGCAAGGCACGTCGGTCGATCGGCTCAACGATCGCAAGGCGTTGCTCGCCGGCTTCGACCGCTTCCGGTATGAAGCCGACACGAGCGGAGCCATGCGCGGCCTCGACGGCATCCACCAGCAAGCCTTTGGCCTGCTCACCTCGAGTAAGCTGGCCGCCGCGCTCGACCTCACCAAGGAAGATCCGCACGTGGTCGCCCGCTATGGCCAAGGGACGACGCAGCATCAAGGCGACGGCGCCCCGCGCATCAACGAACAATTCTTGCTCGCGCGGCGCCTCGTCGAAGCGGGGGTGAAATGCGTCACGCTCAGCTATAGCTTTTGGGATTGGCACGGGCAGAATTTTCGCAACGCGCGCCAAAACTTGCCCCCCTTCGACCAAGCGGTCTCGGCTTTGGTCGAGGACTTGCATCAGCGCGGCTTGGACAAAGATGTCAGCGTCGTCGTCTGGGGAGAATTCGGCCGCACCCCCAAGATCAACAAGGACGCCGGCCGCGACCATTGGCCGAATGTCTCGTGCGCGCTGCTGGCCGGCGGCGGAATGAAAACTGGCCAAGTCATCGGCGCCACGGACCGGCTCGGCGAAGGCCCGAAAGACCGGCCCGTCACATTTCAAGAAGTCTTCGCCACGCTCTATCAACGGCTCGGCATCGATGCGAGCGCGACAACGCTGCCCGACTTGTCAGGCCGACCGCAATATCTGGTCGACGACAATGCGCAGCCAATCCACGAGTTGATTTAGCAACCTGTTGAGGAGCGGCCGAAGCATCGCTGGGCGGCTGCTTGGGCTTTCACCGCGGCGTGCCACCCTCCCGAAATGCGCCGGCAGCCGGCGCTATTCCGCAGTTGGCGCTATTCCGCAGCCGGCGCGTTGTTTGGAAAGCCAAGCTGCGAGAGGATGTGGAGCATCCCGGTAAGGTGGGCCAAACGGGGCCCGTAGCGATCGACGAATTCATTCAACGCATAATCGCCTTCGAGCATGTCATCGGCGTCGGCGTTGATATCGTTTGTCATCGACTCGAGCAAGCCGGCATGAATCTGGCTCAGCGAGTTGACGGCCGTGCGGCAATTCTTGGCGAGGTGCGGGTTCTCCTGACGCCATTTCTTCAGTTCGTTTTCGCGCTGCCGCTGGTGCTGCGACGTATTCGTGACCAACTCTTCCAGCAATTCGTTCTGGCGATCGAGAGCGACGAGAATCTCGCGGAGCACATGCGCTTGCTCGAGCGCGCCAGCCGGAGCGTCCGTCGAGGCGCCGCTCGGGTTGGCCGTGATGTCAACTTGGGTGTAGAGGGGGAGCGGGCGAATGTCTTGGCTCATGGCGGCGTTCGTGAAGAGGAAGGGGTCTTTCCCCAAATTATTCACAGCTACCCACTCTAAATCAAATTCCGCTTTTTGGCCAGCAATTGGCGAAAAATGTTCGGTTTTTGGCCCTCCTAACCGGCGCCACTGCTGCTAGCGAGCGCGGCAATGGCGGTAAAGTTTCGCACCCGGACCGCCCGATTCTGATTCCATATCGGGCGACGGCGAAGCGGCCAGGGGGCTCGTCGCAGGATTCAACCCGCCGCGTCATGGCAAAAAGCGATGCCGAAATGATGGCGCAAGGCATTATTTTGCGAACCAAGCGGAGCCTTGCTCGGCGCCGGATGGCATTTTTCCACAGATGACCCAGTGCCGCGCGCTTGGCATTTCAGCGATATTGGGGGACTTGATGGGCGCTGCCTCCGGCAAGCTCGTTTCCACGGTGGGCTTTCTCTCCGTCATTGAGCACGAGAATTTCGGGCTGTTTGGCGGGTTGTTGCTGTTGAACGCCGCCGGGCGGCCGGTCGAATTTCATTGCACCGCGCCGCTCAAACCGAGTCGCGCCCAGCAAATTTTCTACGGGCCGACACTCGAGCCGTACCTGTACGGCGAACAAATCGGCGTCAGTTTATTAAACAAGGTTCAAAGCGCGCCGCCCGTCGTTTTGACCGATGTGGCGGGGGTGCTGGCGGTCCGCGATTTTGTCGATTTGCCGGTCGCGCTGGTGGCGCGCGGCCAGCTAGCGCACCGCGGCACGCGTTTTCAGTTTGGCGAACATGAGCTCAGCGTCGAGACGACTCGATTCGAAGATCAGGCCCTCGTACTGAGCTTGCTCCGCGTGTTGCCTGAGTCGTTCGATCTGCTCGAACCGTTTGGCCGCATCCACGATGCGATTCAAGAGGCACAGCGGGTGGGCCGCGCCGCCTGAGCGGCAGCGCCGCATCGAGCCGCGCGGCTGAGAAGATTGTTTCTGTTTCCGATTTGCGAAAAGCGGTCCGATGTCGCAGATGCTTTCCACCGCTGAGGCCTGGAGCTGGCAAGACGCTCCCGCGAACGCCGAGCAGGCCGGCGGCTTGCGCGTCGCTTCGCTGTCGCCCGCGGCGCTGGCCGGCGCGAATTCGGACCTGGCCGTCGAGAGCACGCACTTCGCATCCGCCGCCGTCGGAGTCGCGTCATTTGCGCTCCGGGCGCCGAAGTTCAAAACGCAAAGCTTTCTCTTCGCCGAGTCGGGCTGCGGCGCGACGGCGCTGCTGCCGCGCGCGGCGCACGGCGCGACGATCGATTTCGCGGCAGCCGCGCGCGAAATGGCGCGCGCAAATGCCGAGGGCCCCGCGCGGCCGTGCACGCGCATCAAACCGCCGGGCGACGTGATCAAGCTGCAGGACCGGCTTTCGTATATTTTGCAGCCGTCTCTGGAAAGCCTGATCACGAGCGACGCCTTGTCCTTTCCCTTCCAGCCTTTTCCGTATCAATTTGAAGGCGTTGCCTTTCTCTATCCGCGGATGTCGGCCGTCTTGGCGGATGAAATGGGGCTCGGCAAAACGATGCAGGCAATCACGGCGGTTCGTTTGCTGCTGCATTCCGGCGACATTCGCAGCGTGCTGTTGATTTGTCCCAAGCCGCTGGTGACCAATTGGCAGCGCGAGTTCACCCAATGGGCGCCGGAAATTCCGCTGGCGATCATCGAGGGCGATCAGGCCAAGCGCGGTTGGCAATGGCAACTACGCGACGTGCCGCTGCGGATCGCGAATTACGAAGTGGTCAATCGCGACCGCGACGTGCTCACGATTCCCGACGTCCGGTTCGATCTGGTCATCCTCGACGAGGCGCAGCGGATCAAAAATCGCGCCAGCACCACCAGTCAAGTGGTCCGCTCGATCGACCGCAGCCGGAGTTGGGCATTGACCGGCACGCCGGTGGAAAATAGCCCCGAAGACCTGATCGGCATCTTCGAGTTTCTCGCGCCGGGGCATTTGCATTCCACGATGAAGCCGCGGCGGCTGGGCCAAGCCGCCGGCGACTACATCTTGCGGCGGACGAAGGACAAGGTGCTCAAGGAATTGCCGCCGAAGCTATTCCGCGACGCCGAACTGGAACTCTCGCCCGAACAGCGGCATTCATATCAACTGGCCGAGTGCGAAGGCGTGCTGCGGCTGACGGAGTTGGGCGAGTCGGCCACCATCCAGCACGTTTTTGAACTGGTTCTGCGACTGAAGCAAATCTGCAACTTCGATCCCGCGACCGGCGAAAGCGCGAAGTACGAGCGGCTGGTCGCCGACCTGGAAGAGGTCGTCGCCAGCGGCCGTAAGGCGATCATCTTCAGCCAGTGGGTGCAAACCTTGCAGATCCTCCGCGAGCGGCTGGGCGACTTTCACCCGCTTGAGTATCACGGCCAAATCGCCTCGTCGCGCCGCGACGCCGTCATTCAAGAATTCAAGGAAAGCCCCGAGCGCCCGGTGATTCTCATGAGCTATGGGGCCGGAGGCGTCGGCTTGAATTTGCAGTTCGCCGAATATGTCTTCCTCTTCGATCGCTGGTGGAATCCGGCCGTCGAAGATCAGGCGATCAACCGCGCCCATCGGATTGGGGCGGCCGGGCCGGTCACCGTCACCCGCTTCTTGTCCTTGCAGACGATCGAACAGCGGATCCATCAGGTGCTCGAGGAAAAACGCGAGCTGTTCGACACGATCTTCTCCGGGGCCGAGCCGCACCGGCATCTCGGCTTGACGCAGCAAGAGATCTTTGGCCTGTTTCAACTGCGCTGCCCGCACGGGCCGCTTCCCGCGGCGGCCTAGGCAGGCGGCCGGCGGCTTATCATAACCGGCGGCGAACCTCGCGGCCGGCGCAAGTTGCCCAAACTCGGCCGCGGTGCAACCCGACTTGTGCGCTTGACGTGAGAGCGAGTGCTAGCAGGACTTCTGGCTGGCGAAATTGCGGGATTATCGGGTTGAACTGGCCTTGTGACCGAAGCGATTCGCGGCGAAAATCCGCCCGCTTTTCTGCCTCGGATCGTTCGATCTTCGCCCCCGTTATTGTCTGCCCCATGCGTCACTACATTCACCCTCTGCGCTGGCTTTATTGCCTGCTGGCGCTAGGGCTGACCGGCTGCGTGACCACGACGCCCGATTGGAGTTCGGCGCAATCAACTTTGCCCGGCGCGGCCAAAGCAGATGCGCAAGAGCTTGCGCGAGCCGCGAATCAACTAGCTCCAGCGGAGCCTGCCCGCGCCATCGAGGCCGGTGCCGCGACCGCGCCCTTGACGAATCCCATCATTACGAAAATGGACGTCACGGACCCAAGCGCGGCGAGTCCAACCGCCACGAGTCCGCGTGGAAAAGACGCTTTCGAGGCGACCGAGACTTATCTGTCGTGGCTCGAGGCGAGCGACGAGCAGTCGCCGGTCTATGTCACAGCCGCGTATGCGCCGGCCGAGGAGCCAGCCGTGTTCGACTATGGCGAAGTGGACCCGAACGAGCCCAGCCCTGCGCTCGCCGAGGCTGCGAAAGCGCCATGGCAGACCGCGTCGTTCGATTCGCCGCTGGCGCCAAGCCAGAGCGCGCCAACCGCGGCACGCGGGGGAGCGCCGTCGCCCACGTCTGCTGTTCCAGGCGCGGTTGCCGACGCCGCCGAGCCGGCGGCGAGCGCGCCGGCAGTGAGCACTGCGACCGAGCCGGAGCCCCCTTTCACGCATCGGGCGCCGCTCACCGTCCGCTTGTTTGGCGACGTGAAAAGCGACTTCGTCAACTTTTTCTCAGGCGAGAATCTGGCCATTATGGGGGTCGGGTTTGGGGTCGGTCTGGCGTTTGCCGATACGACGCTCGATCAGAAAATCCGCGATAGTTATCAATCGCACGCGGGCAGCACGGCCCATCGGGTCCTGCATCGATTCAAGTTTTACGGGACGGGCCAATACGTCGTGCCGGTGATGGCCGTCGCCGCCGTTTCTGAATACTTTTGGCCCGACACGCTGGTCGGCGAGTATTTTGGCGCGTGGGGAGAGAACTCGCTGCGGGCTCTGCTGATCGGCTCGGGCCCGATGCTGGTGATGCAGCGCGTCACCGGCGCTGGGCGCCCTTCGTCCTACGGGCATGCGTCGAAGTGGAGTTTTTGGAATGACAACAATGGCGTGAGCGGCCATGCGTTCGTCGGCGGAGTGGCTTTCATGTCGGCCGCGCAACTGACCGACAACTGGTTCTTGAAGACTAGCTTTTATGCGCTCTCGCTCATGCCCGGCATCTCGCGGATTAGCGACGACGCCCATTACACGTCGCAAGTCTTTTTGGGCTATATGCTGGCCTATGTCGCGTGCTCGGCCGTCGATCTGACGAATTTTCAATCCGAGCACATGGCGCTGGTTCCGCTCGAGGCGGAGAATACGACCGGCATCGGAATTGAGTTCCGGCGCTAGACCACGTCGCCGTGGCCGCGACGCGGAATCACTCTTTGCGATTCTCTGGGGCGCGCTTTCTCCGCATTCCCAGCGGCCCGCGCGATTCGCCCAGTCGATTTAACTTGACGCCGCCGCGCACGGTCGCCTGGCAAGCTGCGCGGTCTCTGCGGGCGACTTTGTCAGATATGCCGATGGGCCGGCAGTTTCGCGCGGCGAACTTAATTATTTTTTGACCGGCTCCAAAACGTGGCCTATACTTTTCGTGGCCGGAAGAGCAAACCTGCATTTCGGCTTTGATGAGGCCACGGTTTTGAAGGAGTCTCCGAGCTCAAGGCAGAGCAGCGCTGGCGACAGTCGCGCTTCGCAAACGAGCGTCTTGCGAGCTTCTTCGACGTGCCGAACGTCTCCCGACGTTGGTTCGCGAACTCCCTCCCTCCACGCGGAATCCCACCATGTTAAGCCGGGCTCGCTTGCGTCTGTTGGTCGCGCTCTGCGCGATTCTGTTGAGTGCCTCTCCCGCCGCTTGGGCGCAATCGCAATTGCGAATCATTCCGCCGCAAGACAATCAGGCGGTAGCCGCGGTCCTCGAGCGCGGGCAGAAGTTTGAGCAACAACGCAAATGGGCCGACGCGCTGACGCTGTACGAAGAGGCGGCCAAGCGTTTTCCCGACAATGCGGTCCTCGATCAGCATTTCAACTCGGCCAAGATGCATTACGATCTGGGCCGCCGCTACAACGATGCCAGCTTTCGCAATTGCATCGCGACCCTGTCCGAAACCCAGGCTCTTGATCTGTATTCGGAAGTCCTGCTCAAGGTCCAAACGCACTACGTCGCGAATCCCGATTGGCAGACGATGATCGTTCGCGGCACGCGCTGCCTCGATCTGGCGGTGGTGGAGCCGGCGTTCGTCGAGCGGCAATTGAAAAACGTCGCCGCCGAAAAAATCGATGGTTTCCGCCAAGAGTTGGCCACGCTGATCAACGCGCGGCCGGTCCGCACGCGCCAAGACGCCCGCGACATGGTGACCGCGGTCGAGCGGCTCGCCGCGCTGCGGCTAGCGATTCCTGGCCCGGCCACGGTGATGGAATATATCTCCGGAGCGACCGGCTCACTCGACGAATACTCTTCGTACTTGACGCCCGACCAGCTGACCGACGTTTATTCGCAAATTGAAGGCAATTTTGTTGGCCTCGGGATCGAGCTCAAGGCGGCCGACCAAGCCTTGTTGATCGTCCGCGTGATTCCCAATAGCCCGGCCGAACGGAGCGGAATCAAGGCGGGCGATCGGATTACCGCGGTCGACGGCCACTCGGTCCAAGAGACCAATACCGATCAGGCGGCCGAAATGTTGCAAGGCCGCGAAGGAACCGTAGTGGAAGTCGTCGTGGTGACCGGCAAGGACGAACCGCGCCGGCTCCGCGTCCGCCGCGAGCATGTCGACGTGCCGAGCGTGGACGACGTGAAGATTCTCGACGCGCAGCAAGGAATTGGCTATCTCAAGCTGGTCTGTTTCCAAAAGACGACGAGCAAAGACATGGACGCCGCGCTGTGGAAGCTGAATCGCGATGGGATGCGAAGCTTGATTATGGATCTCCGCGGCAACCCCGGCGGACTCTTGACCGCCAGCGTCGATGTCGCCGACAAATTCATCGACGACGGGATCATCGTTTCGACGCGCGGCCGCAGCCCCCAAGAGGACTTCAACTACTCGGCCCGCAAAGGAGGCTCGTGGCAGGTTCCGCTGGTCGTGCTGATCGACGGCGACAGTGCCAGCGCCAGCGAAATTTTCGCCGGAGCGGTCCGCGATCATCACCGCGCCACGCTGGTTGGCGTGCGCAGCTATGGCAAGGGGAGCGTGCAAGGCATCTTCCCCTTGAGCTTGGCCGGCGCCGGGCTCCGTCTGACGACGGCGAAGTTTTATTCTCCCAACGGCTTGCCGTTTGCCAAAGTGGGCGTCGAGCCGGACATTCTCGTCCGCAGCGCGGCCAAGCCGCTATTCGACCCGAATCCGGCCGAACCGCCGGTGGCTCCGGCCTTGATCGCTTCCGGCGAAACGGGGCTGACCGCAATTGGGCCGCCCGAAGATGCCACGCTGGCAGCCGGTTTGCAAGCGGCGCGGAAGCAACTCGCCCAGCGATAAGCGCGCGGCGAGCAGCAATAAGCGCGCGGCGAGCAGCGATAAGCGCGCGGCGAGCAGCAATAACCGCGCAGCGAGCGCTGCGGAAACGCGGTGCTTTCTCGCGTCGCGATCAAGTAGCCTGTTGAAATCTTCAACAGGCTACTGGCGCTCTGCCGGCGGGTCATTCGTTGACGTTCGTCTCCAAGAACCGCGCCAGCTTGTGAAAGTCCGAATCGACCTCGACGTACCGCACGATCGTCGTCAAGGTTTGCGGATCGACCAGCGTTTCAAACGGCACGAAGCTCAATTGAAATTGGCCCGTCGTCGAGACCATCACCCCGTTCAGCCCTTCTTCGATCAACGCGCGATACGAACCGACCCCGAGCTGGCTGCCGAGCATCACATCGAAGGCATGGGGCAAGGCGCAGCGTGATTCATAGCCGAGTTGGACGCCGGTCACCTTGCGGCGGCGGCCAGTCAGTTCCTTATATTTCTTGCTCACCCGCTCGGCAAACAGGCGGCTCAGATTCAACTCGGAAACGGCGATGTGGCCGTGCGGATCGCGCGGGATGCCTTCGAGCTTTTCGTTCGAGAGATATTCGGCGAGGCCTTCGGCGAGAATGATCACGCCGTACTCTTTGCCCTCCTTCTGTTCGCGCACGAGAATCGTCCGCACGATCCGGTTAACGACCTCTTCCAGGTTCATCACCTTCCGGGTCTTCTTTTCGCCCGACTTTTCGTCGACAGCGGTTTCTTCCATCGCGAGCTTGCCGGTAATGTCTTCAACCGACAGGACCAGGCTGGCTTCGCCGGCAATCGCGGCGCCATAGGCCAGCCACCCCGCCGAACGCCCCATCGTCTCCGCGATGAAGTACGAGCGGGCGGCTTCCGCGTCGGCCAGCATGTTGCGGACTTCGTTCGCCAGAAACTCGGCCGCGGTGAAGTAGCCGAAGGTGAAGTCGATTCCCATGTAGTCGTTGTCGATCGTCTTCGGCAAATGGACCACCGGCATCCGTTTGCGATCGGCGGGCAGCGAGTCTTGGAAGAGCTTGAATTTGTTCGCCGTCTTGAGCGTGTCGTCGCCGCCGATCGAAATCAAGGCGTCGATCCCGATCGAGTCGAGCGCTTCGTACACGGTCCGCATGGGGCCGCTCCGCTCGGGATCGGAAACATGGCTGGGGCTGCTGATCAGGCGGCCGGGGTTTTCGCGCGCGGTGCCGATCATGATCCCGCGCGAATTGCGCGTCCGGCGAATTTGCTTCGGGTCGAGCTGGATGTAGTCGCGCCCTTCTTGCAGCGGGTTCTGCGGTGAGAACGTGACCAACTGCGAGTAGCCGTACATGATCCCGATGACTTGAATTCCGCTGCGATGGAACGAAGCCGCCGCGGTGGAGATGACCGCATTGGCCGCCGGGGCCGGTCCGCCGGAGAAAAGCATCGCCACCCGTTTGATTCGCGACTTCGAGCCAGTAGGAGCACTCATGGAAATTATGCCAAGCCAGAGAGGAAGAAATGCAAAAAGCCAACGAGGATCGTTGGCCAAAAAGATCGCCGTGCTTCCGCACTGCCGGCTATTTTACAAGAATTGGCGGCCAGGAAAACCGCTAAATGGCCGGGCCGAGGCAACTTCTTTCGCGCCGGCGTGCCGCGTCGGCTCCGGCGCCGCGGCCAACCGATTCGACCCGCCTGTGAAATATTCAACCCGCGGCGCCGCTCGGCGCGGCGGCGGCCAAATCGCCCCCTTTGGCCCGGGCGAAATCCGTTACGCGGCTTGGCGCAGCGGCGAGCGCTCTGTGAATAAGTTGACGGTCCGCAACATCGTGCCGTCGGCCGAGTAAAACTGGAGCACCCCAACCTCGGGCATCCACATCGCCATCAGCTCTTCGGTTCGATACGAGCGCCCGAAATAGCGGCCCCCTTGAATCAACAAGGTTTCGGACAGATGTTCCAGGTCGTCGGGCTTGGCGCCATATTCACGAAAATTTTCCAACACCAACTCGCGCACTTCGTAGGGATCGACGGTGACAGTCATGACGGCATCCTGCCTTAGAATGCGGGCGGCGTAAAGCCGATTCCGACGGCGCAGATTCCCTCCGCGCAGCGCGTGCGGGGCTTTCGCTCCAATCCTTGAATTCGGCAGAAGCGCTGCGAAAACTGTTTTCGGAAATCGGGTTCCGGAAAAGACCGCCCAGCTTAGCAGCGGTCGGACCGAATCGTTAAACTTTCATCGGCCGCGCGTTTCTGAGCTCCTCGGGCGCCGCGACTCAATCCGCGCGAGCAGCCCGTTGAAATACTCCCCTCGCGGCTCGGCAAGCCGTGGCCAGAATGCCGATTAGCTCGCCAGCTTTTTCGGTTCGTACGGATGGTTGCGCTTGCGAATCACGGTCGCCGAGATGATCTTGTCCGGCGTGACGCCCGGAATCGGGTTGTTGGGATCGACCCGTTCCAAGTTGCTCATCACGTCCATTCCCTCGATCACGCGGCCAAAGACTGTGTGCAAACCGTTGAGATGCGGCGTCGGCAAGAACGTCAAAAAGAATTGCGAACCCCCCGTGTTCCGTCCGGCGTGAGCCATGCTCAATGAGCCGCGAAAGTGATTGCGGTGGTTTTCGTTGACGCATTCGCAGGCGATTTTGTACCCTGGCCCGCCGGAACCAGTGCCCGTGGGATCGCCCGTTTGGGCCATGAAATGGTCGAGGACGCGGTGGAATTTCACGCCGTCGTAGAATTTCTTTTCGACGAGGCTGATGAAGTTGGCGACGGTGTTGGGCGCCTCGTTTTCGAACAATTCGACGACGATCGTGCCGGAAGTTGTTTCCAGTTTCACGCGCGGCAAATCGTCCGCCTTGGCCTCCGCCTCGCGGAGCGCTTCCTCTTTGGTCCACATCTGTTTGTAGTCCTTTAGGCTAGGTTGCAGTTTGGCGGTCAGCGCGCTGGGCTGCACTTTTAGTTCGGCCGCCTTGTTCCAATACTTCTCCGCGGCGTCGTAGTCATTCGTGCAAAAAGCCGCCACTCCCGCGAGATCGTAAATGTTCGAATTCTTGAAATTGTGGGCAATGAGGAGCTTGCTGATTCGTTCGGCCAGCTCAAAATTATCGCGGTTCGAGGCATTGTCGACCGCCACCCGAAACAGAAACTCGGCCGCCGGGCTCGCGCTGTCTGGATTCTCGGCATAGGCCTTTTCGGCTCGGCCAGTCAGTTCGACTTCCATTTTGCGGCCGATGACGACCTGCTGCGCGAAGTCTTTTTCGAGTTGCAGCCGCTCGTCGGCCTTGGCGGTCTGATGCCGGATCTGCATTTCACGGAGCCGGCTGAGGAGCGCTTTCCAATCGTCGAAGCCTTTGTTGAAATCGGCGGTCGCGCCTGAGGGGGCCGGGTCGGCTCCGCGGACCGGCAGCGACCACACCGCAGCCGCCCCGACGAGACTGACCGCCACACAACCATAAATCCAAGATCGCATCGTCCGCTATCCTTATGACGGTTAAAAACTCTTAAATTGCCATGCAGTCGATCCAGCGCGACCGCGTCCTAAAGTGATACGCGACCGGCCGCCCGATCGTTCAGTCTGACCCCGCTTTCGCCAACCGTGCCGGCCAGCACGAAGCGGACATTGTCGGCCGAAGCCGGTCGAAAGGCAAGGGTGCGGCGAACCGCAAGCGAATCGGGTCCCACGCCGTTCCGGAAATCCGTGGATGATCGATGCCAGCTCGTAGGGCGTCAAGCAGATCGCGCAGTCTGGGGTTTCCAGGCGGCCTCTGCGGATCGATGCGACGGAAAAGCTCCGCCAGAACGCTTAGCTTAACAGCCGATTTTACCGGGTTTGACGGATATTCCCTCAATCCGGGTTGCGCCGGCGGCCGATGTTTTTCATAACGACCCAGACACCACGCCGAATCGGCCACTCCGCAAGCCGAGGCGTTCGTGTCGCCGAGCCAGCGGCTTTCGCTTGCCGCCGCTCCGCGTTCCAACGACTATTTGCAAGGGGGGAATGATGCTCCGACGAATTCTTTTGGTGGCGGCCGTGGCGGTCGGGTTGTGGGGCGCGTCGCCCTCGGCCCAGGCCCAAGAACCGTACGGCGTTCCTTATGCCGCGCCGGCCTATAGTCCGCAGGCGTATGGCGCTCAATGGGGCCATTCGTACAACACGCAGGATTGGGAACGCTTTTACCATTATCCGTACGTGTACTATCCCCAAAACTATTACGGGCCCGACTACTACCGGAGCGCGGAGAGTCTCTACTTCCGCTATCCGGAAGAGATGCGGATTCCGGTTTACAACCGCTCGTGGCAGAACGAATACCCGCAAGCTCGCCGCTACTATCAAGGCCACCACTTTATCCTTGATACGTTTTAACCGCCGGCGGCCCGCTTCGACCGGCTGCCAAGCTGCCCGCCAGTTCGTGTTACCAGCCTCGCGCGGGCCGGACGTGCAATGCGTTCCGGCCCGCGTTTTTTTGTTTGGCCGCGAACGGGCGGAGGGAGCGGGCAGCGGAGCCACGTCATGCCATGAAAGCAAACGCCAGCACATTCGTTTCGGCCAGGGCCAGGCGGCCCGTTCGCTGCTTTTCCGGCGCTCGAGCACCGGCGGATAGAACTTCGCTCCGCGGGTCTGCGGCACGGCCAGCTCGAGCCGTCGTTTCGCGTTTTGAGCATCCGGATTTGAATCCGTGGGACTGCCATTTCGCCATTCGGCCACCGGCACGGGGCCGCTGCCGAGCGCCTCCCGCCGCGCAGCTACGGAAAACTTGGACGCTCTCCAGCGCCTTTCAAGGTTTGTCCTTCGCCGCTCCTTTTTTCTCGTAGCTGAATTCCACCCAACCGACGAGGTGTCGTTTGGGGTCCGGCGCGACGA
>DASRSE010000316.1:0-15872 GCA_035656655.1 Pirellulales bacterium | reverse complement strand
AACCCGCTCAAGGTGCCGTTTCTGGATACCACGCCCGGCCGAGCCGACTTGCTGATGTTTGTCGAGAACCGCGGCAAAGTCGTCCAGCCGCCGGTTGTCCCAATTCCGCTCAATGGGCCACTCGCCGCTCCCGCGGCCATGACCCGCATGTCGCGCTAGCCGTGTGAAGAAGAATCAGATCTGGCTACAAATCGCCTTGTCGGCTTCCCACGAAAGCCGACGCCCGGCCAACCGTGAGTCGGCCCGCGCCGCTCGCTAACCGGGCACCCTCATCGACCCGGCCCGTCGGCGCAAGCGTGCAAGTCGTGGTATGTAGTCAGGCGGGTGGTTGGTGCAAATAAAAGGGGAGTAATTTTGGTCCGGGCGAGATTGTTCGATCTGGAAACGAGAGTAAGGAGCCAGGGATGGCAAGCAAGCTCGCAAAAGAAGCGCGGATCCAAAAATTGGCCCGTCACACGCCCCTTCCCGGCGCGCCCAGTCCGAAATGCGGACGTGTGGGCCAGTTCGCCACAGAAAAAGTTTGGGATCAAGGCGCCGACCCTGTGCTGCAACTCGTTGCCGACCGGCTGAGCCAAACCAGCGCCGTCCCGAAATTCTGGCCGCGACGGCTAGAACGCCTGATTCACGCTGCCTGCTACCACCAAGCCCTATAAAAACAAACCGCGACATGCACCCATGTTAGAACGCGGCCAGTGCGCTCGCTTCGTCGTCGCGGATGTCGAATAGCTTGTTAAGCTTGGTAATCGCGAAGACTTCGTAAATCTCCGGGCGAATGTTGCTCAATTTCAGGCGGCCGTTATGCGCTTTCACCTTCTTATCGAGCGTGATCAGCTTACCCAGCGCGGCGCTCGATAGAAACTCGACGTTGGTGAAATTGAGGAGCAACTTCTTGCCCGTTTGCTCTTCGACGAGAGTAAACAACTCCTGGCCCATGTCGTGGATATTCGCTTCGTCGAGAATTTTTTGATCGACAAAGCGAACGATGGTGACGTCGCCCGACTCGCTGACTTTGATCCGCCGATGTGCGGCCATGATTGCTCCTGCAAAATGAACCAGCCTGTGGTCACTCGGCCGCGTGCATCTCGGCGAGCCCCTGTCGAAACAAGCGCTGGAGACCTCTAAGTCGCGGATGAGGGCGAAATAAAGATCAATGCCGCCTGATGACTTTTGTCCATCTTAGGCGGTCCGACCCGGGTGTCAACAGAGCGCGCTGGCGTAATTTGCTGAATTTGCGGCGGCCAGCGGAGAAGCGAACCACGCGGCTTCGGCCGCGCGGGCGCCCTGCATTTGGCGAGGCTCCTACGGTCCGGTCGGTTTGACGACTTTCGTTTTGAGGACAGCCTGGGTCACGAGCAAACAGTTCGTGCCGCGAAACTCGGTGACGGTGCCCGAAACGAGCCATTCCAGGTCAGGCGTGTCGGCGACGGCGGCGGCAATCCGCTCCAAGTTGAGATTCTCCAGGCAAGCGAACTCGCGCTTCGTTTTGTGGATGCGAAACGAGAGACGGTCGCCCCCCTTGCGCTCGAAGCTGCCCAGTTCATTCATGAGCTTGGTTCCTTCGCGGAGCCGCTCTGAATTGGCCGCGTCGGCGGTCGGCCCGGACGGCTTCACTGCCTCTCGCGTCAGGGACCGCGGCTCGTTGGGCGCCGCGCCAGGCGTAAGACCAAGATGGCCGAGCCAAATCGCCGCGCCGATCAGCGGCAACATCCACCACGGTCCGCGCGGTCGGCCGACGGCTTCTGCTTGCAAAGTAAATGTTGAGTCGGACATCGGACAACTCTCCAAGCAGGTGAGGATCGGCCGTTCCACCGGCTCGTTCCTTCTATTTCGGCAGAGTGGCCCGTCCCTAGCCCGGAAAAGTAGGGCAAAAACACCTCATCGGCTGCCAAAAGGCGACATCCTCGGCGTGGATAAAACGCCTCGGTCCGCGCGGCCCTTTCTGCGCAACCACCGTTTCTCCATAGGGTTAAGCTCGTTTCCGGAGGGCGATTCCGCCGTGGGCATTCGCTTTGCGTTGCTAGCATTTCGAAAATTCGCCAGAGTAGGCGGTTCGCCTCGTTCTCCTCAGCGGGCCGAACTACCTCGGCCGGCGGAAGGGCGGACATTCGATCCGCTCGACTGAAATGGCGAATGGCCCACGTCCGCGATCGCTCCTCGCAATTTTCTTTTCGCAACAGGACGGCTATGTTTTCGTCGCATCCTTTTCTGTGGCGTTTGCTTCTCGCAGTGCTCGTCAGCGGCGCCGTGATCGCCGCGGATGTGGCGCTGCTCCACGCTGAGCCGGTGTCAGTGCAATTGCGCAGCGGGCGAACCTTCACTGCCGAGATCGACCAGCGCTCAAGCGCGCAGAAGCTGTGGTTGCGCTTCGACCGCCCGCAAGCCACCGTCTGGCGGCCGATCGATTGGGATCGCGTCGTGGCCGCACAACAGGGCGATCGGACGCTGACGGCCGCTGAACTCCGCGACTCGCTTGAGCAACTTAAGACCGGGCAAACGGAAGAGGTTCCCCCGCCGGAAATAAATCCACCGGAACCAAACCTGCCGGAACCAAACCTGCCGTCAACCGCGCCGGGCGAGCTTCCCCCTCCTCCGCAGCCGCGGCTGACGACCGGGGCAGCCTTCGCCCCTCCAGCCCCGGTCCAGACGCGTGTCCAGTCGATTCGCCTCGATGCGCAATTGGCGAATTTTAACTCGACCGCCGAAGCGGACGGCGTGGTCGTCTACGTCCAGCCTATCGACCGCCACGGAAACTTGATCACGGTCGAGGGGACGCTCGATGTGGAATTGACCGGCGTGATCCCGAACGATTTTCAAACCACGAACGAATTTCAGACCATCGGCCGCTGGACGGTGGTCGTTCGCCCCGATGAAATTGGCCCGAACGGGGCACGGTTCGAGTTGCCCTTTCAAGCGGTCCACCCGGAATTCAATCTCGCTTGGGCCCCCAAGGGGATTGTGCATGCGACCTTCAGCGTGCCGGGGCAAGGTTCATTTGAGGCCGCGACCGGCGCGGTTCGCATTCGGGCCTACAATCCGATCCGCGATCGGTTGCAGCAGCGCGAAGGGGTCCGTTTCTTTCCCACCGAACGCACGAGCCGCGGCGACCGAGAATAACGCGCGGCGCGTTTCGGTTCGGGCCTAGTCTGCTGAATCGTCCGCCGCACGATCCGCCAGGCAGCCATAAAAAAAGGGCTCGCCGTCCGGCAGCGAACTGCCTCGTCCGGCGAGCCCCAAAGGGGCGAGTTTTTTGCCGACTCCGCCAATGCGTTTATCGCTGGAACTCGCTCAGTTCTCTTCCGAAAGCTGCTGAAGCAGGTCAGCGATTTCGCGATGCGCCGCTTGCGATTGCGTGATGATCAGCCGGCCCGACAGACATTGAATCGAACCGGTGGGCGGCTCGCCATAGTGAAAAATCTCGAGGGTCGTCAACGTCGCGTGGGCGAACGTCACCGTCCCATTCACGAGGCCGTTGGCGAGCATGCGCATCTGTTGCAGTTCATTGGCCGCGCCTACGCTTTTTTCCGCAGGCTTTTCCGCGGGCGCATCGGCGGCGACAATCCCGGAATCGAACTCGGCCGAAGCGAGCTGAATGCCTGACTTGACCAGGGCCCCCAGCAACTCCGGCGGAATGCCGCTCTCGCCCGCCTTGAGCTTGTCGCCGAGATCGTCGATTCGCGAGCGCCAACTCCACGGGCGAATCGACTGACAAATAATCTTCGAGAGTTGCTCGGGCGGCAGATTCGTCAGTTTCTTCAGCGAATAGACCCGCGTTTCCTTGTGGGTCAGGGCGCGCAAACGGCTCGTGATGACAATCCCATCGTCCTCGACCAGATAATCGAACAGGCTCGCGTTGGTGAGCAGCATCGGCAGCCCCGACACTTCGTCCGGCCCGCCGACCGCCGGGATCGCATCGAGGGCGTGTCGCAGCACGGTCGCAATCGAGACCTGTTTTAGATCGAGCGTTTGCAGATCGACCGGAATCGCGCCAAGGAAATCGACGGGGCCTTCGCGCGACGCATCGCCCGCGCCCGCCGCGGGCGGGTTGGCCGGGGCCGGCGCGGCGGCCGGGGGCGGGGCGACCGGCAGCCGCGCCGGTTCGCTCGCCGCCGCAGCTTGGCTGCTCGCCGTGGTGCGCGCCACGTTGGCCGCAGCCGGCGCGGCGGCCGCGATTGGCGCACTGTTGGTTGACGTGTCCATCGGTGGTTGGGTCAACAATCCCGCGGTCGACGCGACCGGGCCGTGCTCCGGCGCCGCTCGGCGCGGGTACGACATGAAATAAGGACCATAACAATTCGCTAACGTCGGCACGTCGAAGCGAATCGAGAGGCCGTGCTTTTCGTGCAGTTGAGCGAAGATTTCGGCAATCGAGACGAGCCGTTGGCCTTTGAAATCGAGATTCGCCGGCGCTTGCAACTGGTCTTCCAGTTGCGTGCGTCGAGCCGTACTCGTGGGAGTCCGGCGCGCGGCCGCCACGGCGACCGGCGATTTCGCCGCCGCGGGTGCTCCTGGCGCGACGGGCGTGGCCGGGCTCTGAGCAAAAAGGGCCGTGGTCGAGCAGAAGGCTACGACCGAAAACCAGAAGCGCATCATCATCCCTCCTCCTTGGGTTGCGGAATTCGTTCCATCGCGGGAAGCGGCCTATTCTCTATCGCGCCGGTTTACGCGTCAATCCGAGTTCGTAGAAATGCGGGATCCGCGTGACTCCCGCGATTGCGTGCTAGCAACCAAGTTTCCCACGCCAGCCCCGCTCTATTTCGTCATTCCCGCGCACGCCGGGAATCCACGTGCGCCGGCCGAGTTCTGCCTCGTCATTCCCGCGCACGCCGGGAATCCAGTGCGTCGGCCCGCCCTACTTCGTCATTCCCGCGCAGGCGGGAATCCAGTGCGTCGGCCCGCCCTACTTCGTCATTCCCGCGCAGGCGGGAATCCAGTGCATCGCCCCGCCCAATTCCGTCATTCCCGCGCAGGCGGGAATCCAGTGCATCGCCGCAGTTCGTCATTCCCGCGGAGGCGGGAATCCAGTGCATCGCCCCGCCCTATTTCGTCATTCCCGCGGAGGCGGGAATCCAGTGCATCGCCGCAGTTCGTCATTCCCGCGGAGGCGGGAATCCAGTGCATCGCCACACTGCGTCGTTGGCGCGGAGGCGGGAATCCAGTGCGTCGCCACACTGCGTCGTTGGCGCGACGCGCAGCCGGGCCAGTCCGCGCTGCACGGGATTCGCAGCGCGCGGAAATGACACTGGGACGAGTCCACACCCGCGCAGCTACTTCCGCTTCATCGCCCGTTGCAGCGCGGCGCCCATGTCGGCGGGCGATTCAGCGATTTCGATGCCAGCCGCCTTGAGCGCCGCGAGCTTGTCGTCGGCCGTTCCCTTGCCGCCGGAGATGATCGCGCCGGCGTGGCCCATCCGTTTGCCCGGCGGGGCGGTGCGGCCGGCGATGAACGCGGCGACGGGCTTAGTAACGTGCTGCTTGACGAAGGCGGCGGCTTCTTCTTCGGCCGTGCCGCCGATTTCGCCCATCATTAAGATCGCTTCCGTGGCCGGATCGTTTTGGAACCAGCCGAGCACATCGATAAATGAGCTGCCCACAATCGGATCTCCGCCGAGGCCGACGCACGTCGATTGCCCCAGGCCCAGATTCGTAAGCTGCCAGACTGCTTCGTACGTCAAGGTGCCAGAGCGGCTCATCACGCCAACCGGCCCTTTCTTGTGAATATAGCCGGGCATGATCCCGATCTTGCATTCTTCGGGCGTGATTACACCAGGACAGTTCGGGCCGATGAGGATGCTTGAAGATCGCTTCGCCACGTCGTACACCCGCGCCATATCCAAGACGGGAACCCCTTCGGTAATCGCGATGACCGTTTTGATGCCGGCGTCGATCGCCTCGAGGATGGCGTCGGCGGTGGCGGGCGGCGGCACGAAAATCATCGTCGCGTCGGCGCCCGTTTTTTGCACGGCTTCATACACCGTATCAAAAACCGGCAGACCCTCGACCGATGCTCCCCCTTTGCCTGGCGTGACGCCCCCGACCATCTGCGTGCCGTATTCTTTGCACCCCTTGGTGTGGAACTGTCCCACCTTGCCCGTAATGCCTTGGCAGATCACGCGGGTGGATTTGTTGATCAAAATGCTCATGGAAAAGCCAAAATTCAAAAGGCAAAATAAAGATCAAAAATGGGAACGGGCAACCACTCCAAATCGGCAATTCGCAATTCGCAATTCGCAATTCGCATTTAGCATTTAGCATTTAGCATTTAGCCTTTCCCTTCCTCCCCTTTCACGCCGCCGCGGCGACCACCTTCTTCGCGGCGTCGGTCAGCCCTTCGGCCGAGATGATCTTGAGGCCGCTGTTGGCGAGCAGCGCGCGGCCTTCTTTCACTTCGGTCCCTTCGAGCCGCACGACCAGCGGGACATTGAAACCGACCGACTTGTAGGCTTCCAAAATCGCATTGGCGATGGTCGTGCAGCGCATGATCCCGCCAAAGATGTTGACGAGGACGGCTTTGACGTTTTTCTCGCCGAGCAAAATGCGGAACGCCTCGGTGACTTGCTCGACGTTCGCGCCGCCGCCGACGTCGAGAAAATTCGCCGGTTCGCCCCCATGCAGTTTGATCAGATCCATCGTGCTCATCGCCAAGCCGGCGCCGTTGACCAAACAGCCGATGTTGCCGTCGAGCTTGACGAAGCTGAGGCCCGCCTTGCCGGCCCGCACTTCCGAAGGTTCTTCTTCCGCCAAATCGCGAAGGGTGTTCAACTCGGGGTGCCGATAGGCGGCGTTGTCGTCGAACGTCATCTTGGCATCGAGCGCGATCAAGTCGCCCGCGGCCGTCACCACCAGCGGGTTGATCTCGGCCAGACTGCAATCGCGTTCGACAAACACACGGCAGACGGCTTTCATGAATTTTTCGGCGCTCTTCACGCTGCTCCCCTTCAGCCCGAGCTTTGCGCAGAGCGTGCGAACCTGATAGCTGGGCAAGCCCGCGTCGGGAGAAAACTGGGCCGTGTGAATCAGGTGGGGCGTTTTTTCGGCGACTTGCTCGATGTCCATGCCCCCTTCGGTCGAGGCGATCAGCACTGGTCCTTTCGCTCCGCGATCGACGACAATGCCGAGGTACAACTCGCGCGCAATCTGGCAGCCCTCTTCGACCAGCACATGCCGCACGGTCTGTCCGGCTGGCCCGGTTTGAATCGTGACCAATTCTTCGCCGAGCAAATTGCCGGCGACCCGCGCCGCTTCGTCGGCGCTTTTAACCAACTGCACGCCGCGCTGGCTCGCGTTGGATTTGAGCGCGCCTTTGCCGCGGCCGCCGGCATGGATCTGAGCCTTGACGACGGCCAGGGGCCCGCCCAGCGTGACAAAGGCGGCGGCTGCTTCGGCCGCCGTGCTGGCGAGAACGCCGCGCGGAACCGCGACCCCCGCTTGGCGCAGGATCTCTTTCGCTTGATATTCGTGAATTTTCATGGAGAAGCCCAAAGGAAGCCCAGCCGCAAGCTGGAACGAAGCGTGGATGCCGGCGCGAAGGAAAGCGGATTATAGGGCGGAATCCGCCGGGCGGCAATCGCCGGCCGGTCCGGCCGCGACCAACGGTTTGCTCGCCCTCCCGTCGCTGCGAACCAATCGCTACAATGACGCGTCTTGAACTGTCGCGGCGCGCTTCCCATTCTGTCTGCTTCTCGATCCGCTGTTTTCATGCCCTCACGTCGCCTGCTTGTCACTTCCGCGCTTCCCTATGCCAATGGCCACATTCACTTGGGCCATCTCGTCGAGTATTTGCAAACCGACATTTGGGTCCGGTTTCAAAAGCTGCGCGGCCAGCGTTGCATTTATCTCTGCGCCGACGATACCCACGGCACGGCGATCATGATCCGGGCGCAGCAAGAGGGCCGCAGCGAAGCGGCCTTGATCGCCGACATGCGCGAACACCACATCCGCGATTTCGCCGGCTTTGGCATTGAATTTGACCATTACGGCAGCACGAACTCGCCTGAGAATCGCGCCCTGTGCGGCCAGATCTGGCAAGCCCTCCGCGATCGTGGAATGATTCGCGAGAAAGAGGTCACGCAACTGTTCGACCCGCAGGCCGGCACGTTTCTAGCCGACCGCTTCGTGAAAGGAACCTGTCCCAATTGCAAATCGCCGGATCAGTACGGCGACAACTGCGAAAAATGCGGGCGGACCTACAGCCCGAGCGACTTGATCGATCCGGTCAGCACGCTGACCGGGGCGAAGCCGGAGATTCGTTCGGCGGCGCACCTGTTCGTGGCGATCGAACAGCAGCATCCGTTTTTGGAAGACTGGACGCAGTCGGGCGCGCATCTGCAAGACGAGGTCGCGAACTATCTGAAGGGGCACTTTCTCGGCGAGCCCTTGCGCGATTGGGATGTCTCGCGGCCGGCCCCCTACTTTGGCTTTGAAATTCCGGACAGTCCCGGCAATTTTTGGTATGTCTGGTTCGATGCGCCGATCGGTTACATGGCCTCGTTGGAGCAATGGTGCGCCCGGACGGGCGAGCAGTTCGCCGACTGGTGGCCGCGGGCCGGCAGTGCAGCGGAGTCGCGCGGCGGCGCCGATTCCGCCGTCGAAATCCACCATTTCATCGGCAAGGACATCACCTATTTTCATACGCTCTTCTGGCCGGCCATGCTCAGGACGGCCGGCTTTCAACTGCCGGAACGCGTCCACATCCACGGCTTTCTCACGGTCGGCGGCGAGAAAATGTCGAAGACGAAGGGGACTTTCATCCGCGCAGCCAACTACCTCAAGCATCTCAATCCAGCCTATCTGCGCTACTATTACGCCTCGAAGCTCGGCGCGCGGCTCGACGATTTGGATTTGAATCTCGAAGAGTTCGTGACCAAAGTTAACTCCGACCTTGTCGGCAAGGTCGTGAATCTCGCCAGCCGCACCGCGCGGCTGGTCGAGGGCCACGCTTTGCCGTTGCCGGAGGGCGACGGGGCGACGCTCGTGGCCGAAATCGCGGAAGTCGGCGAGCGAAACATTGCCGTTGCATACGAGCGGTGCGATTTCGCCGAAGCGATGCGGCAGATCATGCGCTGCGCCGATCGCGCCAACAAATTCGTCGATGACCATGAGCCGTGGAAGTTGAAAAAGGCGGGCGACGACGCGAACTTGAAGCAAGTTTGCGCGACGGCGCTGAATCTCTTTCGCCAGCTCGCCTTGTACCTCGCGCCGGTTTTGCCGCAGCTCGCGGAACAGGCGGCCGCACTGTTGCCTGAATCCGACGCTGATCTTGGGCTGGTCGCCGAGCCCGCTCCCGATGAACCGTACACCGCCTGGGAGCGAGCTCGCTTCCCTGTGGCCTTTGCCGCCGTAGGCAAGTTTGAATCCATGTTGACCCGAATTGATCCGAAGGAGATTGCCGCGATGATCGAAGAGACGAAAGCCGAATTTGCACAGGCGCCGGCAGCCGGGGCCGCGGGAGTCGGAGCGCCGCCCCCGATCGCGGACGCTGCCGGCTCGGGCACAGCGACCGGCGCGAGCCAACTCGATGGTCCTGAGGCGCTGGCGGCCGAGCCGCTGGCGGCGCAATGCACGATTGATGATTTTGCCAAGGTCGATCTGCGCGTGGCGCGGGTGCTGAACGCCGAGGCGATTCCCGAGGCGAAAAAGCTTCTGAAGCTGACGCTAACGCTCGGCGGCGACGATCGGCGGACGGTATTTGCCGGCATCAAGAGCAAGTACAAGCCCGAGGAATTAGTCGGTCGGCTGGTCGTTTGCGTCGCCAATCTCGCGCCGCGGCAAATGAAATTTGGCCTCAGCGAAGGAATGGTTACCGCGGCCGGAGCTGGCGGCGAAGAGATTTTTCTGTTGTCGCCCGATAGCGGCGCGAAGCCGGGGCATCGAGTCCACTGAGCCAAGGCAACTTCCGCATTCCCCGAACGTCCGCACCCTTTGCCAAGGAGTCTCCGCATGGGTCTGTTAGATAACGTCGAAACCTCGGTCGCGCACTCAGTCGGCCGGCAGTTTGGCGGAGCGCTGGTGAATGCGATCGTGCATTTGCTCCGCCCAAATTCCGCCACCAATGCGGCGCACACCAGCACCGCCGGCGGCGCCGCGGGGGGCGGTTTAGGCGGCGCGCTGGGCGGCCTCGCGGCGATCGGCGGTTTGGCGGGGCTGGTGAAGCTGTTTCGCGATCGCGGCCTGTTGCAATTGATCGAATCCTGGGTCGGCAAAGGGCCGAATCAGCCGATTACGACGAACCAATTGCACCAGGTGCTGGGCGATGAGCATATCAACGCGCTGGCCGCCCATCTGGGCACGACGCCGGAGGTCGTGCTCGACCAACTAAAAGAGGCGCTGCCGGCGGTGGTCAACCACGTGACCCCGAATGGCGTGGTTCCGGCTGACGACGAATTGGCGTCGCGGCTGGCCTGACCGCGCGGTTCATTCCATCTCGCGCGGCGATGGATTTCGGCGGTGGAGAGAATCACGCTGTCAAAATACGCGGCTCGCGGCGCGGCGTTTCGCCACGCGAGCGGCGCAGCCAGGCGGATTGACGCAGCGCCTATAATGAAGCCAGAGGTTCGGACATTTCCCCACCCGGTTCGCGAGCGCACGCCAGATGACGCTGTTCGATGCGATGGAAACGGAGAATCGCCGCGCGGCGGAGCCGCTGGCCGCGCGGATGCGGCCGCGGTCTCTGGATGAATTCGTCGGCCAACAACATTTTCTCGGGCCCGGCAAACTGCTCCGCCGCCTCCTCGCGGCCGATCGGCTCGGTTCGGTTATTTTCTATGGGCCGCCCGGGACGGGCAAAACGACGTTGGCCATGCTCTTGGCCAGCGCCTCCCACAGCCGCTTTCGCCAACTGAGCGCGGTCACGAGCGGCGTCAAGGAATTGCGCGAAACGCTGGATGCCGCCCGCGACCTGCTGGCGACTTCGGGCCAAAAGACGCTGCTGTTCGTCGATGAAATCCATCGCTTCAACAAGGCCCAACAGGACGTGCTGTTGCCGGATGTCGAAAGCGGCGGCGTGACTCTCGTCGGCGCGACAACCTCCAATCCGTTCTTCGCGCTGACCAGCGCCTTGGTCAGCCGCAGCCGCGTGTTTCAATTTCAGCCGTTGTCCGCGGACGACATCAAAGGACTCTTGCGCCGCGCTCTGGCCGATTCAACTCGCGGGCTGGGCAACTACGACGTGCATCTGCACGAAGCGGCGCTCGACTTTCTGGCCGAGGTCAGCGATGGCGACGCGCGCCGGGCGCTGGGCGCGCTCGAGATCGGCGTCTTGTCGAGTCCTGTGCGGCCGGTCGAATTCACTCGGGCGCTGGCCGAGGAATCGGTGCAGCGCAAGGCGATCCAATACGACTGGCAAGGAGACGCCCACTACGACGCGGCCAGCGCGCTGATCAAGAGCATACGCGGCAGCGATCCGGACGCGGCCATCTATTGGCTCGCGATGATGCTCGAAGGGGGCGAAGATGTGCGGTTTCTCTGCCGGCGATTGATCATTCTGGCCAGCGAGGACATCGGCAATGCCGCTCCGCAAGCGCTGTCGCTGGCGGTCGCGGCGATGCAGGCCTGCGAGTTTGTCGGCTTGCCGGAGTGTCAGCTAACCTTGGCGCAAGCGGTCACCTATCTGGCGCTCGCGCCGAAATCGAACGCGGCGACAGTCGCCATCGGCGAGGCGACGGCGGACATCCGCACCGGCAGAACGCTGCCAATCCCCACCTCTTTGCGAGACAAGCATTACGCCGGCGCGGAGCGTTTGGGCCACGGGGCGGGCTATGAGTATGCGCACAATGCGCCCAATGCCATCGCGGCGCAAGACTACCTCGGCGTCGAGCGCGAATATTATCGCCCCACCGACCGCGGCTTTGAGAAAGAGCTCTCCGCGAGATTGGAAACCATCCGTGCGATCCTCCGGTCTGCGCGGGCCGAGCCTGCGGCAGAAACATAGTCGAGCGGGCAAGGCAGGAACATGCGAGATTGACCCGGCGAAATATGGCTCGCCAGGAGGTACTTTCCTCCTACCGAATGATCGAATGAAGCCACGAAGGCGAACTTTCATTCGGTCCGCATATCACGGGCGATGCCATGTGCAACGGGCGGAACCTTGACCGCCGTGGCTGCAATCAAGAAGATGGGCGAATGCAGGCGTTTCAATAAAGCGCACAAAACGTCGCCAGATCGTTCCTGGAGCGCACGCATGATTCCACGCAGAGGCACATGGACGATCTCGATCTCAACGGCGCGCCGGACATCGGCTTGGCTGGCAACGCCTCTTGCAGCGCGAATGCCTTCGACGCTGATGTTGGCGGTGCTAATTTTGGCGGCGCCGATTTTGGCGGTGCTGCTGGCGAATGCACCGGCCGCTTGTTCCGCCGCGGCAGAAAAGGGTCCGTCGGCGAAAATCCAGACGCCCAAGGCGAGCCCGGCTAAGACCGCTCCGACCAAGGACGAGTTGTCCACCGCGCCGGCCAAGGTCGATGTCCAACCGATCGCGCACGATGCGCAGATTCGCGAACGGCTCGAAAGCGTGCTCTCGGCCACCGGTTGGTTCACCGATCCCGAGGTGCGCGTCGAGCAAGGGGTCGTCTTTCTCAGCGGCAGCACCGACTCGGAGGAACTCAAGAAATGGGCCGGCGATCTCGCGCGGCATACGCAAGACGTCGTCGCGGTGGCGAATCAACTGGACGTGACCCGGCCCTCGGCTTGGGATTTTAGCGCCGGTTGGAGCGGCCTGCTCGATGTCTGGCTCGACGTGGTGCGGGCGGTTCCCTTCGTCATCTTCGGAATGTTCATTCTCGTGCTGTCGGCGCTGCT
Organism: Pirellulales bacterium; assembly: GCA_035656655.1. Classification (GTDB taxonomy): domain Bacteria; phylum Planctomycetota; class Planctomycetia; order Pirellulales; family DASRSE01; genus DASRSE01. Next base: position 3,080 of record DASRSE010000316.1, on the reverse strand, counting down.
CGGATGGCTCGCGGCGAAGGGCGCGCGGCGCGCCTTGTTCCGAATCGTCCGCGCCAAACTCCTCCGCACCGTCCTGGCCCGCGCCATCGGCGTTTTCGTATTTCTGGCTGGGGCGTATATCGTGCTCCGCGTTTCGGGCCTGACGCAGTTGGCCCTCACCGTGGTGGGCGGCACAGGCTTGATCGGCCTCGCGGTCGGGATCGCGTTTCGCGACATCACCGAGAATTTTCTGTCGAGCATTTTTCTCAGCTTGCAGCGGCCGTTCGAAACAGGCGACTTGATCGAAGTCAACAATGTGACCGGTTATGTCCAGCAACTGAATATTCGCACGACTGTCTTGATGACCTTGGACGGCAATCTCGTTCAAATTCCGAATGCCACGGTCTACAAGAGCACGCTCCGCAATTTCACGGTCAATCGAAATCGGCGCGAGAGTTTTGTCGTCGGTATCGGCTATGCCGACCCGATCGATGCAGCCCAAGAGATTGCTCGCCAAGTGCTCTCCGATCATCCGGCGGTTCTCTCCGACCCCGAGCCGTGGGTGCTGGCCGACAGCCTCGGCCAATCGACGGTCAATTTGCGCATCTATTTTTGGCTCGATGGTCATCAATATAGCTGGTTGAAGGTCCGCTCCTCGGTCTTGCGGCTGGTCAAGCGAGCATTCCAGGAGCATGGGATTTCCATGCCGGACGAGGCGCGCGAGGTGATTTTTCCACGCGGGGTGCCGGTCACGCTCCTTGGCCAAAACATCGCGGAAAATCATGATTCGGCACGGCTGCCGGCCGCCGCGCCCCCATCGACGTCCGCTGCTGAAGCCCAGACCGCCGCGCCGCAGCCGAAGCGGCCGCAGATCGGTCCGGCGGCCGCTCCGACCGTGCCGCGCGCCGCCGTGACCGCCAACGATGGAGAAAAGGAAGTCTCCAACAAAGCGGAGGGGGGCCTCGCGAGCGAAGCTGGCGTGCTGAACGAGCAGGCGCGCCAAGCTCAACCGGCCGACGCGGGCGAGAACCTCTTGCGCGGCAAAAAATAGGACGCTCTCAAATGGCCGGCGCCCCGAGGACTCCTTTATTCCATCCGATGGCGGAACAGCCAATTCGCCGCCGACAGCGTGCAGGCCGCAATGATCGTCAAGGGAATGAGGTTCAACGCGACCTCGCTGGCAGGCATATCTTTCAAAAAGAGTCCCTTCATGATCACCATGAAATGGCGAATCGGGTTGGCCAGCGTGATGATTTGCAGCCAGTTCGGCATATTCTCGATCGGCGTGGCAAAACCCGATAAGAGCATTGCCGGCACCATGAACACGAACGAATACAAAATCGCTTGCTGCTGCGTCTTGGCCAAGCTCGACACAAACAGCCCGACGCCGATTGCCGCGGCCAGATAGATCAGCATGCTCAGATAGAGCAAGCCGACGGAGCCGCGGAACGGAACTCCGATCACAAACACGCCGACCAGCACCATGGCGCTGGCCTCGATCACGCCGAGCAAAACGGCCGGCACGCTTTTGCCGATCAAGATTTCCGCGGGCGACAAGGGGGAGACGAGCAATTGATCGAAGGTCCCCAGCTCGCGCTCCCGCGCCACCGACAAGCCGGTGATCATCAAGCCCAGCAGGGTGCTCAAGATCGCGACCAAGGCCGGGACGGTGCTCCAGCGCGATTCGAGGTTCGGGTTGAACCAGACGCGCGGCACCACGGTGGCCGCGGCGCCGGGCCGAGCTTGGGTGGTCGAAATTTCCGCCGCGTAGCGGGCCACGATTTCGCTCGCGTACTCGGCCACGATCTGCGCGGCATTCGCGCGCCGGCCATCGAGCAGCAATTGGACCGGCGCCGTTTGGCCGGCCGCCACGGCCCGCGAAAAATCTTGCCCGAGTTGCACGACCATCAGCGCCTCGCGCTGATTAATTGCCGGCGCGATCTCTTGTTCGGCGCGCAAGTGGAGGACGCGCGAGAAATTCGGCGAGCCTTCGATCCGCTCGACCAGCTCGCGAGCATAAACCCCCGAGTCCAGATTCAAGACGGCGATCGGCACATTTTTCACTTCTTGCGTCGCCGCGAATGTGAAAATCAGCATCTGAATCAACGGCGGCACGATGAGAATCGTGCGGCTTTTTGGGTCGCGCCAGACCGCCAGCAATTCCTTCACGATCAAAAAGTGAATTCGCGCCAGCATCTTACGACTCCAAGCGAGTGGACGTCGCCCGCACCAGAAAAAAGAATAAGACGCTCGCGAAGCCGCTGAGGATCAGCGTATTAACGACCAGAACCTGGGTAACATCGCCCGCCAGAAAAACCGTTTGCAAGGCCGCGACAAAGTACCGCGGCGGCAAGATCCGCGTCAGCAGCCGAATCGGCGCGGGCATGGCGTCAATTTCAAAGAGCAACCCGGACAACTCGAACGCCGGCAAAAAGCCAATAATCAGCGCGGCTTGGCACGCGACGAATTGGTTTTTGGTCCGTGTCGAAATCAGCAGCCCGAGCGTGAGCATGGTCGCCAAGTAGGCGGACGAGATGATCAGCAGCGCGATCAACGAGCCGCGAAAAGGCACTCCAAACGCCCAGACCGCCGCGCCGGCGGACAAGGCCATCGCAATTAGTCCCAAGACGAAGTAGGGAACGATCTTGCCGATCAAGATTTCGAAGCGGCCCGCCGGCGTCGCCAGCAGCGCCTCCATCGTCCCGCGTTCCCACTCGCGCGCCACGACCAGCGCCGTGAGCAGCGTGCCGACGAGCGTCAGATTGATCGCCACGGCGCCAGGCAAGATCGAATCGCGGCTGCTGAGCGCCGCATTGAACCAGTAGCGCGGGGTCGCGACAAGCGCGGCCGGCGCGGCGATTTGCGCTGTCAAACTTCCTTTGGCGATCGCCGTTTGGGTGAGCCAGTTTTGCCAGACCCCGAGCGCATAGCCTTGCACCAGCCCGGCCGTGTTCGGATCGCTGCCATCGACGATGATCTGGATCGGGGCCGGATCGCCGCGGCCAAGTTTTTGGGTGAAATCGGCTGGGATCACGACCATTCCACGCAAGCGGCCGGCGACCATCTCGTCGGCAATCTCGCCGCGATGTTGCGCCACTTGT
>DASRSE010000315.1:0-13714 GCA_035656655.1 Pirellulales bacterium | reverse complement strand
TCGAGCGTTAGCTCTTTCGCGCTGAACAACTGCTCACCGTCGACAGTACCGTAAACGATCCAGCGATCGGTCGCGCCCTCGGCACTCGTCGCGGTATCGACGATCGGCTCGAGGTAATTGTGCTCCATGAAGTGCGTGTCGACGTTCTTCTCCCAATCGAGCTGGCCGATGATGAAGTCGAGATCTTGGTGCTTTTCCTTCGGCATGTCTTTTACCAGCAGAGCCCACGGGACTTCGCGTCCTTCGACGAGCGATTGATACATGCCGAAGACGTCGCTGCCCCATTGCGGCTCGTAGGTGCAGAGCGAGCCGGGCGCGTGCAGCACGCCCGGCGGAATGAGCCAGCCGGTGCCGCGCTTCAAGCGATAGGCGCGCGACAGATCGAGAATGCCATTGTCGCCGACGCTCCAATCCGCCAAACATTTGCGGAGCTGCGCCTTGGTGGTGCCTGGCTCTAAGCCCATGAAGGTATACGCGAAGTTGTTGTCGACGTTGTTCAGTTGCGGTGGAAAGTAGTAGCTCTCGGGCTTCCCCTCTTGGCCGACTAGCTTGGCGTCGGCGAAGCGCTGATGCATGTGATGAGGAATCGGCCCCATGTTGTCGAAGAATTTGGAATAGACAGGCCAGCGCTGATATTTCGCAAACATTGTTTCGCCAATCAGCCGCCGGCCAGCCTCGGCGACGGCGTCGCGCAATTGAAAGCGCTCCCCCTCGAAGCGGACATAGCTGAGCCCCTCGTCCGGCGTGCGGTTGTCGTTGGCGGCTTCGGTCGTGCTGGCGAACCAGCGCTCATCGATTCCCCCGCGGTGCGCTCCAAAGGCGTACCAATCTTGCGGCGCGAGCTTGATCCGTTTGCCAGGATGCAGAAACGAGCGCGGCACCCAAGTCGGCGTTAGCCGCAGCAAGCCGCCTCCCGCCTCGAGCGCTCGCTCCAAAGCTTTGCCGACATTGTCTCGCTTCACAACATTGTCCTTCTTTACGATGGGGGCAGACATAAGCACTCCAAGATCAAAATCGATCGCTGCATGGAAAGTGGAACGGGAAAAGCCGGCGTCGCCGGGCGCCCGCGGAAGAACCCGCCGCGGCGAAAAAGAACTGCGGCCAAACCTCCATCATACCGCCGGAAAATCGAGTCGCAACCGCCCGCCGCCCCCTTCTTTGACTAGCAATTGGCCAGGCGCCGTCGTACATTGGCGGGAGTTCTCTTCGCAGCTCAACTTCTTGGAGGGGGTCTCATGCAAGCTCGCTCTTTCTGGCTCTGGGGCGCCGTCGGCGCGATCCTGTTCATGCCGCTGCTATCGATTGGCGCCGAGCCTGAGGTTAGCACGATTCTCGACAAGGCTCTCGCCGCGCGCGGCGGAGCCAAGGCGCCGGTGTTGAAGGCCGCCACCTGGAAAGAAGAAGGAACCTATTACGGCATGGGCGACGCCGGCCTGCCCTACACCGCTACCTGCGCGATGCAAATGCCCGACAAGCTGCGCATGGAGGTCTCCGGGGTCTTCACGATGGTCGTGGATGGAGATAAAGGCTGGCAAAGCGCAGGGGATGCCCGCGCTGAATTGTCGAAGGAGCAACTGGCCGCGCAGCAAAACCTGCTCTATTCGGTCAAGGTGACGGCGATCCACGTGCTCAAGATGGACAAAGGCTTCAAGATCGAAAAGATCGACGACTTGAAGGTCAACGACCGGCCCGCCTACGGTTTGAAAGTCACGCTCGACAAGCATCCGGACATCAAGCTCTACTTCGACAAGGAGACGTTTCTCGTGGTTCAAAACGAGATGCGAACATACTCCGCCGAGCAGAGCAAGGAAGTTGAGCAGCAGGAACTCTATTCCGACTACAAGGATGTCGATGGCCGCAAACAGGCGGGCACAATCACGATCCTGCACGACGGCAAAAAATACGTCGAGTTCAAAATCACCGATTTCAAGCCGGTCGACAAGCTGCCCGAAGGCACGTTCACGAAGGACTAGCCGCGCGCTGTTGGGGGGCCCGCGCCACGCGCTGCCGGATTGGACCACGCCGTTGGCTGTAACCGCCTGATGAAGGATTCAACCAACATTATCGGAGCGCTCAGAAATGAATTCCAGTTTGTCATCGCCATTGCTCCAGCGCGTCCAGCTTGATCGACATGCCGACCATCTGGTCTATCGCTTGCCGCGAGAACCTTACCAATGGGCCTGGGTCATGGGCGCGCTCATCCTCGGCGTGGCGATTATCGCCTATGTGGGCGTTTCGATTTTTGTCAGCGGGAACAGGGCAACCTACGTCACGGGCGAGGCCTTGGGAGCCGCCTTGGGCTGCATCGCGCTGTCGCTCATCGGCGCTTGCTATGGCAGCGAAGTGGAACTCCGCAAAGACCAAGTCGTTGCGATCACGCGCATCGGACCGTTCGTCTGGCGCAAGGCCGCTCGTCTGACTTCGCCGGACCAATTGGAGATCAAGCAAGGCACGGATCCGAAGACCAAGGCGCCGGTTGAAAACCGATTTACAGTGCGCGCCCACGAGCAGCGGATCACGCCGGCTTTTCCCGCGGCTTGGTGCGAAGCCTTTCGCGAAGAATTGATTCGCAGTTGGTCCGAACTCAATGCAGGCCGAACCCCCTCGTAAGCCATTTAACTCTCGTTTGCATCCGCGAATGTCTCAAAAATTCTGGACCCTCGTTAACCACGCCACCGGCGAGTGCGACTTCAATCTGGCAATCGGGCCAAACGATTTTGGCAAGGCCGCCGGCTTTCGCGTGGCCGCGCGCGAGCTCCGCGGGGGCCGACGCAATGGCGTCCAGATGGTCGAAATCGATAATGGCATCTGCCAATTCACCGTCGTGCCGACGCGCGGAATGGCAATTTGGAAAGCCGCCGTCGGCGACGTGATCGCCGGATGGAATTCGCCCGTCCAAGGACCAGTCCATCCGGCCTTCGTCCATCTCGGCGAGCCGAGCGGGCTGGGCTGGCTCGACGGGTTCGATGAACTGCTCGCGCGCTGCGGGCTGCATAGCAACGGCGCGCCGGAGTTCGACCAGCGCGGGGTTCTCAAATATCCGCTACATGGCCGCATTGCGAATCTGCCTGCCCAGCATGTGGAACTGACCATCGACGAAGACGCGGGCGAGCTGACGCTGGTGGGGATCGTTGACGAATGCCGGTTCCATTTTCAGAAGCTGCGGTTGACGTCCACCATTAAAACCAAGCTCGGCGAGCCGGGCTGGCGGATTACGGACGAAGTCACGAATCTTTCAGGGGAGCCGGGCGAAGCGCAGTTGCTCTATCACATCAACTTTGGGCCGCCGCTGCTTGAGCCGGGCGCAAAACTCATCGCGCCGGCGCAGACCGTGGTGCCGCGCAACGAGCTGGCCGCCGCGGAGCTGGCGCACTGGTCGGACTATGGTCCTCCCGAGGCCGGATCGCAGGAGCGCGTCTTTCTGTTTGAGCTGGCGGCGGACGCCGCCCGGTGGACGCAAGTCTTACTGCGCAATGCGGCCGCGGATCGCGGCGCGACGCTTCGCTTTTCAACGGAAAATCTGCCTTGCTTTACGCAATGGAAAAACACGCCGAGCTTGGCCGATGGCTATGTGACCGGCCTCGAGCCGGGAACCAACTTTCCCAACCCGCGCTCGTTTGAAGCGCGGCAGGGGCGCGTGCTGCAGCTCGAGCCAGGGGCTACGGCGCGGTTTGAGCTGGCGCTGGAACTGCACGACACGGCCGCCGGCGTGCAAACCTCGGCCGCGAAAATTCGCACGTTGCCGGCGCCGCTGCCACCGCACTTGCACGCGCGGCCACAAGCCGGCTGGTGCGCGCCGTAACGGCAGGCAAAGGGCGTCGGCGCGCCGGCAGGATTTTTAAATGCGAATTGCTGATTGCTAAATGCTAAATGAGGAAATGCGCTGGCAAGCCGCAGCGAACCGGCCGTAGGGTGGGACCAATTCGCGCAGCGAATGCAGGCCCACCAGGGGCAGGGTTTTGCGCGTCGGCAGGATTTTTAAATGCGAATTGCTAAATGAGGAATTGCTAAATGAGGAATTGCTAAATGAGGAAATGCGCCGGCAAGCCGCACGGAACCGGCTCGAGGTAGCCGTAGGGTGGGACCAATTCGCGCAGCGAATGCAGGCCCACCAGGGGCGGCGGTATGCGCGTCGGCAGGATATTTAAATGCGAATTGCTGAATGCGAATTGCTGATTGCTAAATGAGGAACTGCGCTTGCAAACCGCATGGAGCTGGGTCGAGGTAGCCGTAGGGTGGGCCTGCGCCCGGCCTTCGCCGTGTTGATCCGCACTCACCGGCGCCCGGTGAAGGCGCTATTTCTTTTCCACCACGCTGACCACGTTCATTTGTATGAATTGGCCATGAAACGGCTTCGGCGCGGGCTCCACGTCCGGCACAACCAACTTCTTGAAATTGGAAATCATCAGGCCGTTTTGTCCGTCGCCGAACATCGTGATCGTCGCGCCGCCATCGATCTCGATCGTTTTCGTGTAATCAATCGTGAAGATCTTATGGCCGACGGCATCTTGGCGATTCAAGAAATAATGTGACTCGGGCGACGAAATCGTGAGCTTGTAAATGTTGTAATCGTTGTTGTCCGGTTCGCCGCCGATGTAGAACAGGTCGCCGTCTTTCTTGCCGTCCTTGTATTTCATCGGTTCGCACACGCCGCGAAACCGAAGCGTCACTTCATAGTGCTTGCCGGCCTCACCGCCGAATTTTTTCGTGATCGTGAAATTGTCGCTTTTGCGCGGGTCGGCGCCCGGCTTAACCAAAGCCGAGTCGCAATTCGCTCCTTCTTGTGGATGCTCGGGCATTTCGCCCTTGCAGTGGAATTCCCACCGTGCGCCGTCCAGGTCTCCCGCCAGCTTGTTAGCCTTCGAGTCCGCCGGCTTGTCCGCGGCGCGGAGCGCCGACCACGTCAGTCCCAGACAAGCAACCAACGCGAGCGATGCCAAAATGCGAATTTTCATGCGAAACTCTCCAAAGGTGGGTGCGACAGCAAGGTGGGTGCAGCTTGAACGGACTGCTATCTTAATCAACCGGGGAGCAAATTGCGAAAAGATTTCAGCAGCCGGGATGAGAAATGCGAATTGCTAAATGCGAATTGCTGAATGCTAATTGATAAATGGAGAAGAGTGCCGGCAAACCGAAGCGAGCCGGGTCGAGGCGGTCGTAGGGTGGGACCAATTCGCGCAGCGAATGCAGGCCCACCAGGGGAGGCGGTCGGGGTGCCGGGGGGATTGCTGAATTCTGAATTCTGAATGCTAATTGCGAAATGCTAAATGCTAAAGGCAGAAGAGCGCCGACGCAGGACTCGGAAGCAGGAGACGGCAGCGCCTTGACAGCGTCCGCGCGATCCACAATTCTGCAAGGGACTAGGTCTGCGCGGCCTGAAGAACGCCGCCGCAAAAGCTCTAGCCGATTTCCTCGACGGACTTTCTGCCATGCCTCGCTCGCTCGCTCAACTTCGCTCAGCGGCCCTTGCAATTTGGCAGGCGGGGGTCGCGGCGGTTCGCCCCGAAACGCTTTTCGCCGACCACCTTCAACTCGATGGCCGCACCCTCTGGATCGCGGACGAACCCTATGATCTCGATGCGATCGAGCGGATTGCGGTCGTCGGCGGTGGCAAGGCGGCCGGCGCGATGGCCGCCGCACTCGAGCAGACGCTCGGCGAAGCGTGGGCCGACGAAAAGCGGTTGACCGGCTGGGTGAATGTCCCGGCCGATTGTTTGCGCCCCACGCGCTGGGTTCACCTGCATGCGGCGCGGCCGGCCGGGCGAAATGAACCGACCGCCGCGGGAGTCGCCGGCGCGGAACAAATCATGCAACTCGTCGCCGGGTTGACGCCGCGCGATCTGTGCATCTGCCTCCTTTCGGGCGGAGGCTCCGCCCTCCTGCCGCTGCCTGTCGCGGAAATTAGCTTGGCCGACAAATTGGCCATTACGCAGCACCTCAGCGCGGCCGGCGCGAACATTCATGAACTCAACACGGTGCGGAAACATCTGAGCGAGATTAAAGGGGGCGGGCTGGCGCGCGCTTGCCGCGCCGGCCAACTCGTGGCCCTGATTCTGTCCGACGTGATCGGCGATCCGCTCGACATCATCGCTTCCGGTCCGACCGTCGTTGACGACTCGACCCCCGCCGCGGCGCTGGAAATCCTCAAGCGGTTTGGGGCGGCGGCCGCTGGCATCGCGCCGCGGGCGCTCGACTTTCTCCGCGCCCAGCCGGCCAAGAAAGCTCAGCCTTCGTGCCGCGTGCGAAATGTGATCTTGGGAAACAATGCGGTCGCGGTCGATGGGGCCGGGACGCGCGCGGAACAATTGGGCTTTTCGCACGCCATGATTTCGGAGGCGAACGAAGGAACCGCCGAGGAGGTTGGCCGGCATTTGGCTCGGATGGCCGCCCACATGCAATGCCAATCCACCGGACCGAACTGCTTGATCAGCGGAGGAGAGCCGGTCGTGAAGCTGGCCTCCGCGGCCGAACGCGGACTCGGCGGACGCAATCAGCAATTGGCCTTGGCCGCCTTGCTGGCGCTGGCCGCTCAGCCGGACGGCGGAGCAGGAATTGTCCTCCTCTCCGGCGGCACCGATGGCGAAGACGGCCCGACCGATGCCGCGGGCGCGATCGTCGCCAGCGATTTGTTGGCCGAGGCCAAACGGCGCGGCCTTGATCCGGCCGATTTTCTCAGGCGCAATGATGCGTATCACTTTTTCGAGCCACTGGGCGCGCTCCTAAAAACGGGCCCGACGCAAACCAATGTCTGCGATTTGCGAGTGATCGTCGTCGACCGCGCGTGAGCCGGTCGCGACGCAGTGCGCGCCGGCGGCCGGCGAGACGAAGGGGGGCGGAATCGAACGTACGACTTGCCCGATGGTTTTATCCGGCAAAAACGCTCGTCTGCGGCCGATTTGCGGCCGTCGATTCGCCAAGCCACCCCCAATTTTCTAAGCTAGATTTGTAAGCGGTGGATTGCGACTCTTTTTTCTGGCAATAAGAATTCGGCGATGCTCGAACCCGCGACGATTTTGCCTGGCCCGACGAGGACGATGCCGCGCCCGCTGGCGTTTCTGTGCCGCATGCTGACGGAGATGTTTGCAATCGATGTGCGGGCGCTGGCGGCGTTTCGCATCGCGATGGGCCTGTTGTTGCTGGTGAACCTGGGCTGCCGGCTCGTCGATTTGGACGCGCACTATACCGACCATGGCGTGATGCCGCGGCAAGCGCGGCTCGCGATTTATCAATGGCGCGGGATGGAGGACACCGGCCGCTATCCGTGGTCGCTCCACTTGTTGAATGGGTCCGCCTGGTCGCAAGAGGTGCTGTTTGCCGTCTCGGCGGTGTTTGCCGTCTGGTTGCTCTTGGGCTATCGCACGCGGCTGTCGACCTGCGCGAGTTGGCTGCTGTTGATTTCGCTTGGCGGGCGCAATCCGATGATCGTGGACGGCGGCGAAGCGATCTGGGAAGCGATGCTGTTCTGGTCGATGTTTGTCCCGCTTGGCGCGGCGTGGAGCATCGATCGGCGGCTGCGGCCCCCGCTGACACCGCCGCCGCAGCGCATTCTCTCGTGCGCCACGGCGGCGCTGCTCGTCCAAGTCGCCATGATGTATTTCTTCAACGGCCTGTTCAAGACGGCGCCGATGTGGGACCGCGATTTTACCGCGGTCTATTACGTCATGAACCTGAGCATGTACGCCACCCATTTCGGCGAATCGCTGCGGCAATTTCCTGGATTGTTAAAAGTGCTCACCGCCGGCACGTTCTTTCTGGAGTTGTGCGGGTCGCTGCTGGCTTTCGTGCCGTTGTGGAAGGGGCTGTTTCGCCGCCTCGCCATTGTCGGCTTCACGCTGCTGCATCTCGGCTTTGTGCTGACGATGACGCTCGGCATTTTTCCTTGGATTTGCATCGCCTGCTGGCTCTTGTTCTGGCCGCAAAGCTGGTGGGATCGGCTGTCGCGGGTGCGCCTGTTTGGCCGGCTCGCTGCTCGCCTCGAGCGCCGCGCGGCGCCGTACTTGAATGCGGTTTGGTTTCGCAATCCGGAGCGGCCGCGGCTGCGGTCGAGCCGCCTCGCCAGCACGCTCGTCGTGCTGCTCGGCGGAATTGTCCTGCTGTGGAATGTGCGCGAGCTCCAGCGGCAAAGGAAAATCGACCGCGACGCGGCGCTAGCGGCAACAGAAAATGGTCCGACTCAAAAGCGTTCTGAAGCAGAGCAGGGCGAGATCCTGCCCGACTCGTTCGATCTCTTCATGCGCGGCCTCGGCTTCGACCAGCGGTGGTGCTTGTTCGCGCCGCAGGTGTTCAACGAGGAGGGCTATTTCACGATGGAAGGGACGCTCGCCGGCGGCCAAATCGTGAATCTGTGGCGGCCCGGCCTGAACCTCCCGGCAACGCGCGCCGAGGCGGTGGAGCAGGCCTACGTGAATCAGCGGTGGCGAAATTACCTGATGGCGCTGGCCATGCCGGAGAACGCGTTTCAAAAAACCTATCTGTCCGATTGGCTGCGCTGGCGCTGGGAGCAACAACTGCATCCGAACGAACCCACCCAAAAGATCATCAAGGTGCGGATCATTCTTCACGTCGAGAAGTCGCCGGAGCCGGGCCAGCCGCGCGGAGAGCCGGCCGAGACGATCTGGGTGTGGCGCGATCCGTTCGTGCCTGACCCGACGATTCAAGACATCCCGCCGCCGGTGCTGCCGAGCGATACGGACACGACCGTTCCGGAGCCGGTGAAGTAATTTCTCAGGCGGCGCATGAAAAACGCCGCGGGCGAGAAGCTCGGTCCGCGGCGCGAGTCGATTTTAATTCCGGGCGATCAGGCGATCAGTCCCACCACCACTGGCCGGCGGCCACGTTTTCGAGCTTGATCTTGTCGCGCGCCTGGCCGACCTTGTTGTCGTTGTCTTCGAGCAGGTTCTTCGGATTCAAGGCTTGCTGCGGTTCGATGTGGACGCCGCCGCCGACCGGGGTCATGAGGTGGTTCCCCTTCCAGATGCTGTTGACCGCCGTCTCGACTTTTTTCGGGGCTTGTTCGGTGTCGACCGGAAAGGCCTTCTCGTTTCCAAAGGTTTTCATTTCCCAACCGGCCTTGGTGTACAGCGATTGTTGCTTGATGAAGGCGGCGGCCACGGCCAGATCGACGCAATTGCGGAGCTGCGCGTAGATCGGCGCGGCGGCGGCGATTTTGTTGTATTCGCGGGTGAAGCTCGTGACGAAGCCTTTGCTCGCGGCATCGGTGTTCGAGGTGTTCTGGCGAACGCCGTCGCTGGAAACTTGCTCGAGGGCGGCCACCAACTTCACGCCGTCGCCGACCAGTTCCATCGCGTTCGAGTCATCGCTGACGCGGACGCACTTATAGTCCGGCACGAAATACCACCGCTGCAAGGCGTTGCGGCTGACACCGCCGGGGGTGGCGTTTTGAATGTACGTGGTCATCTTTACCGGGGGCGTTTCCAAGCCAATCCCGATCAGCTTCATCCGATAATCGGCCTCGACCAGCACCTGAGCAAAGTGGGTCGTGTCCGGGACGCCGTTGACGGTGACATTTTGCAAGCCGAGCGCTTTGTGCAAGCCGTCGACGATAAACTGCGTGTCGTTCGGCGTGGCGCGCGAACCGACCGATTGCAGAAACTGCTGCATGTTCGCCAAGCCTTCTTTGGTCGGATCGATCGAGCAGCCAATCACGGCCGGGTTTTTGGCTTGCGGTCCAAACATCCGCAAGGCGACGATCAAGTCTTGCAACTCGATCATCGGGCGGCCGGATTCAATTCCGCGCTTGTGCCCCGACAAATCCTCGACCCAGCCCTCGGCCGGGCCGGCAATGACGATATCCTTGCTGTCGGGATAGTAAAAGACATAGCTGATCCGCGTGAGGCCGGCGAGATTCAACATTTCATCGGTCGGTTTTTGCAGCGTGTCGAGCCGCTCTTGGAGGATTTTCTCGAGCCGCGTGAGCGAGATTTTACGCAGAGTGCTGTGCTTGGCGACGGCCGGATTGAGGCTCGCCTTAGCGGCATCGATCCGCGTTTTTCCCAGCGTGCCGGTTTGGTCGGCAAAGAACCGGGTGCGCAACACGCCATCCGCATCGACGACGACGCCGGCGGCGTTGCCGATGTTGAAGTTCGTGTTCATCGCATTGCCCGTGTTCAGGCCGTTTCCGCCATTCACGTTGGCAGCCTGCGCCGTGGTAGAAAGCCAGGTCAACATGCCCAGGGCCAGCGCACCGAGCAAACCGCGGCCAAAAAGACGAGACATCGCGCAAACCTCCACAAAGGTGTAGTGTTCCGTCAGCCGCCAGCGGGACAGAGAAGTCTGGACTGCGGACCGAAATTGCCGGGTCCAAGGGGGAGGACGTTTTCCCGCCGGCGGACAAGATCAGAATTGAATCTCTGTCAATCTTAATTAGCGAAACTAGGCAAAGCAAGCAAATCGGCGGCATTTTGAGCGTCGCCGCGGACCAGGGAGAATTCATCCGGCGGCTCGAAAAAAGGGTATAATTCTCGGCGACGTAACGATTCTGCCGCCGGCGAATTCCCCCTTATTTTCCTGGCCTCGGGCCTGTTTCATGAAGAACCCGCATTCGCGCCCGTCCCTCCCGACTGCTCCGGGGCCGGCTCTGGAAACGAAGCCTTCGGCGGGCGCGGGGCGGCTGCGGTGCATCGATCAGATGCGCGGATTGGTGATGGTCCTGATGGTGTTGGACCACGCCTTGTTCTATTTCACCGATCCGAGCGTCGTGGCCACCAATCTCTCGTTTCCGTTGCAAACGACGGCGGGTCTTTTTTGGACGGAATGGATCACCGATTTTTGCGCGCCCGTCTTTTTTCTCTTGGCCGGCACCGGCGCGTTTTTGCAACTCGCGCGGGGCGCGACCAAGGGCCAAGTCGCCCGCTATCTGCTGATTCGCGGCGCGTTGCTGGTCCTGCTCGACTTTACCTTGATGCAGTGGCTCCTCTATTTCCGCTTCGATTTTTCGGTCTGGCACGACTTCACGAATCTCGGCCCGGAGCGCGTCTTCTACTTTACCCCTCTGGTCTTGTATGGGCTGGGGCTGTCGATGATCGTCCTGGCCGGCTTGATCTGGTTCCCCCTCTATGCGATTGCCGGCTTTAGCTTGGCGCTGATTCTGTTTCACAATTTGATCGGTCCGCGCGGAGACGATAGCTCGATTCCGTTCCTGTGGGGACTATTACATCAGCGTGGAAACATTATCCTGTCGGAGCATCTGCGGATCCTCACGCAGTTCCCGTTGATTCCTTGGTGCGGCGTGATGGCGCTCGGCTATGTGCTGGGGGCGCTCTTCATGCGGCCGCGGGTGTGGCGGCGGAAAGTTCTGTTCGCAACCGGCGCCGCCTTGACGCTCCTCTTTCCCGTGATGCGCTGGGCCAGCCCCTACGGCGACCCCTATCGCTGGACCCCGATCACGCTGAGCGAAGAGCAGCAAGGCGAATCGAACATCACGAGCGCCACCTACAACGTCCTCTCGTTTGTCGATTGCGATAAGTATCCGGCCTCGCTTGAATATCTGCTGATGACTTTGGGCCCGTCGTTGATCGTGTTGGGGCTGCTGGATCGGGCGGATGGCGCGGCAGGGGCGCAAAGCGGAAGCCGCGGCTGGATCGAGACGCTGCTGCAGCCGCTCACCTTGTTTGGGCGCGTTCCGCTGTTCTTCTATTTTGGCCAGTGGTTTTTCTTGCACTTGTTGGCGGTGATCTTTGCCTTGCTTGAACAGCGGCCGGTCGGTTGGCTCTTCGAGACCATTGACCTGTTGGGCGGCGGCGACTCCTTCCCAGGGTGGGATTCGCGCGCGGATGCCGGTCTGGGGGGAACCTTTCTGGCGGCGCTGGTCACGGTGTTGCTGCTGTATCCATGCTGTTGGGGCTTCGCCAAACTAAAGCGCCGCTATCCGCGCAGCGCGCTCCGTTATTTCTAGCCAGCCGTGGAAAAACGCCGTCGCTCCAGCGCGCCGCTGCGCTGACGTAGCGCGTTGAATCTTTCAACGGGCGGTTAGGCGGGGCCGATATTTGCCGTCTGGAAGGGGGCGATTGGCGCGACCAGCCGCGGCCGGCCGTTTATCGCAGCTAGTTCTTGGCAAATTCGCGCTTGCGGCTTTGCCGGCCATTCGGCGGGTTGACGTTCACCGGTCCGGAGAGCAGCCGCAAATTGCCCGGCCCGAGCAAATCGTCGATGCGCTGCCGCATCTCGGCGTTCAGTTGGACTTTGACGCCGCCGCTGGTGAAGCTGAGGCGGCTGCCATCATTGAGACAGACGACCAACTCGAATTGGCAATCGCCCGGATAGCCGCGGACGATTTCATAGAGTTGATCGAGCGTTTTGAGCGAGTGGTGTTCTTCGCTGACGCGGACGCGGATGCCTTTGGTATAGCGCTCTTGCAGCGCGGCGAGGGGAATGAGTTCGTTCACCACGAGATTCGTTTCTTCGCTGCCGGGCCGCCGATCGACCGAGCCGCGCACCGCCAAGATGGCGTCGGGCTGCACGAGATGTCCGAATTGAGCAAAATCCTCCGGCCAGAGGATGCAGCGCATGATCCCTTCCATGTCCTCGAGATCGAACATCGCATACTTGGTATGGGTGCTGCCAGGGCGCGGATTCTTGGTGTGCGAAAACTTGATCGACGCCAGCATGCCGCCTAGCATCACGCCCGTCTTGTGCGGCACTTCGCCCAACTGGGTCGAGGTGTGCGTGCAATAGGTCTGGAGCGTGTCGAAATGCTCAGCCAGCGGATGGCTCGTAAGATAGAAACCGAGCACCTCCTTTTCTTGCGTCAGCCGCTCTTTTTCATTCCATTCGGGAATGTCCGGCAAGCCGAGCGCGGCGGCGGCCGGCGATTTCGCATCGTCTTCGTCGGCAAAGAGCCCTTTTTGTCCTGACCGGCGGTCGGCCAGCGCCGCCGCGCCCGACTGCATCGCCTTTTCGAGAACCGCCAAACATTGCGCGCGGCGGGCGCCGCTGGAATCGAACGCGCCGGCCTTGATCAGGCTTTCGATGCTCGCTTTGTTCACCACGCTGGGATCGAGCCGCTCGCAGAAGTCGTAGATGCTCGAATAGGGGCCGTGCTGCCGCGCCTCGGCGGCAATCGCCCGAGCGGCGGGCCAGCCGCAACCTTTGATCGCCGCGAGCCCGAAGCGAATCCGCCCTTCGCTCACCGTGAAATCCGGCTGCGAGCCATTCACGTCGGGCGGGACCACTTCGATCTGCATCCGGCGGCAATCTTCGAGATGCTCGACGAGCGAGTCTTTCTTTTTGAAGTTGCGGCCGTCCATGTCGCCGCACAACAAGGCAGCCATGAATTCGACCGGAAAATGGGCCTTCAAATAGGCCGTCATGTACGCGATCAGGGCGTAGGCCGTGCTGTGCGACTTGTTGAAGCCGTATCCGGCAAAGAACTCGATCAGGCCAAACAATTCCGTCGCTTCGGGCTGGCTCAAGCCTTGCGCGACCGAGCCGGCGACAAATTGCTCGCGATACTTGGCGATGAGTTCGAGCTTTTTCTTGCTGATCGCCTTAATGCAAGTATAGGCGTTCGAGAGCTCGATCCCGCCGAGCCGGTTGAGAATGCGCATGACTTGCTCTTGATAGACCATGATGCCATTGGTCTCTTCGAGCACTTCCTTCATCACCGGATGCTTGTACTCGGCTGGTTTGCGGCCGTGCTTAATTTGGACGTAGTCGTCGACCATGCCCCCTTCGAGCGGGCCTGGCCGATAGAGGG
>DASRSE010000314.1:0-13660 GCA_035656655.1 Pirellulales bacterium | reverse complement strand
AAGTTGTCATTGGCGGTCAGGATCGTGCCATCGAGTTCAAACTCGATGACCGCTTGCGATTTGCTAATCGCGGCGAGTTGGCCAGAATAATCGGCGTTTTGGAGCACCGCGGCGGTCGTGTCGCTCGCAAACTTGACAACCTTGAAGGGCTTGCCGTCGCGATCGAAGATCGGGTTATACGAGGCCTGAATCCAGATTTCTTTGCCATTTTTGCCGAGCCGCTTGAACTGGCCCGCTTGGTACTCGCCGCGCGCGAGCCGCGCCCAAAATTCTTTGTAAGCGGCGCTGTTCTTCAGCGATTCTTCGCAGAACAAGCTGTGATGGCGACCTTGAATCTCGTTCAAGGTGTAACCGAGCGCGTTTAGAAAGTTGTCATTGGCGGTCAGGATCGTGCCATCGAGTTCAAACTCGATGACCGCTTGCGATTTGCTGATCGCGGCGAGTTGGCCGCGGAGATTGTCTTCTTCGCGGCTCTTTTCCTGCGAACGGGTCTTTTCACGAACGACACGCTTCGGCTTCACAAGGGTCTTGGTCATCTGAGTTTCACCTATCAGAAACAGAAAGGAATGGGTTAGACGGAGGAGCCCGCTTCGAGTCGGGCTCAATGGGCGACGCTGCTTCAACTCACGCGCTGGCCAAGGCCAATTCTTCACGCTCGCCCGGCAATTGCACGGCTCGGTCGAGATCCAAAATCAAGAGCAATTTGCCGGCCAGCTTATACACCCCGAGCACGAGACTGCGGGCGGCCCCGCGAAGCGTTTCCGGCGGGCGTTCAAAATCGGCTTCTTGCACCTCGACCACGTCGCCGATGCGGTCCACCAGCAAGCTGACGGGCCCGTCTTCGGTCCGCACAATCACATTCATGGGGTTGGCATTCTCTTCGCGCGGCGGCAACTCCAACCGCCGCCGCAGATCGATCGCCGTCACCAATTGGCCGCGCAGATTGATCAAACCGCGGACGACCGAATGGGCCAGCGGAATGCGGGTCATCTCCAAATAGCGCAAGACTTCTTGCACCTGGCTCACTTCGACCCCGAAGTAGTAGCTTTCGAGATAGAGCGTGCAATACAACCGCGTATCAGCCATGTTGAACGACTTCGTGTGAGGAAAGAATCGGATGAAGGATTATGCGTGTGCCGCGGCGCGATCGAAACCGGAAATCTGATCGCGAATCAAATGTTCAATGTCGAGGACTTCGGTCACGCGATTCTGAATCACCGCGCGGCAGACGACCCCCGGCCGATCGGCCTCACCGGTCACTTGCAGCGACTCTTGCACAATGTCAAGAATTCGCTCGACGACCAAGCCAATGCTGCGGCCGTTCGCCGAATACACCACCACGTGCAAGAGGTTCGAGTTTCCGATGGGCTCGGCCGCGCTCATATCGGGAAGCAGGTCCGACAACCGCAGTAATGGCATGATCTGTCCGCGATACTGCACCAACTCGCGATTGCCGGAGCGTTCCACGGCCGAACGAGCAAATTCTTCGAGCCGCGCGACCTTCGAGAGTTGAATCGCCATGCGGCTGTCTGCGCCGACGCAGCATAACAAGAGCGATTGACGATCGTCTGTGACCGCTTCGCTCCGCTCGGATTTTTCGATCCGCGCCCGTTCGCGATGCTCGCCAACGACGCCGGCCCGCTGGGCGATGCCCATCACGTCCAAGATGAGGGCGACCAGCCCGTTCCCCATGATGGTCGCGCCGGAATAGACCGACAAGACTTTGAGCAACTTGGAGAGCGGCTTCACGACGATTTCTTCGGTATTGTGGATGGCATCGACAATCAGCCCAAATTGGCGATCGTCAGCTTGTAGAACGACGACGTTCAGCCGTCGGCCGGCGCGGCCCTCGGCGGCATCTTCGAGCTTGAGCTCGCGGTGCAAATAGACCAGGGGCAAGAGTTTTCCCCTCAGCCGATAGACCGGCGCTCCGTGGATCCATTCGATCGCGCGCTGCGCCTCGGCGCCGTCCAGTCCAACGAGCTCCAGCAAATTGACTTGCGGAATCGCATACCGCTCGCCACCGCTCGAGACAATCAGGGCGGGAATAATGGCCAAGGTCAGCGGGATCTTGATCCGGATCGTCGTCGATTGGCCAGGCAAGCTTTGCACGTCGACCGTGCCGCCAATCTTCTCGATGTTCGTTTTCACCACGTCCATGCCGACGCCGCGGCCGGAAACGTTGGTGACTTTGGCCGCGGTGGAAAATCCGGGCAAGAAGATCATGTTGATCGCTTCGTGATCTCCCATTCGGCCCGCTTGTTCCGCCGAAATGAGACCGCGTTCGACCGCTTTGGCTTTAATCTTGGCCGGGTCGATGCCCGCGCCGTCGTCGACGATTTCCAGATTGACCTTGCCCCCTTCGTGGAAAGCGCGGAGCAGCAGGCGCCCGTCGGCCGCCTTGCCCTGAGCCAGCCGAGCCGCAGGCGTCTCGACGCCATGATCGACCGAATTGCGAACGAGATGGGTCAAGGGATCTTTGATGGCTTCGATGATCGTGCGATCGAGTTCAGTGTCTTGGCCTTCCATCTCGAGGCGAATCTGCTTGCCGCATTGCGTCGAAAGATCGCGAACGACGCGCGGAAACTTGCTCCAAATGGTGTTGATCGGCTGCATCCGCGTTTTCATCACCCCCTCTTGCAGTTCGGTGGTGATGAGGTTCAGCCGTTGCGAGGTCCCCGTGAGAACCGCGTCTTGTTGTTTGCTGGCAAATTGCAAAATCTGGTTTCGCGCGAGCACCAACTCCCCGACCAAGTTCATCAGCTTATCGACCAGGCCGACATCGACCCGAATCGTGCTGTCGGAGACGCCGCCGCGGCTTTCGGTCAAAGGGGCATCTCCCTTGGCTCCGACCGACGTCGCAAGCGGCACAGAGGCCGCCACGCTCGGCGCCAAGGCCGGCTCAACCGTCGGCGCGGTCGCCGTGGGCGCAATTTCCGTCGAAGACGCGCCCTCGGCCGCCAAAACGGCCGCCGCTGGCGAAGCACTCATCGGGCCAAGATTGCTGACCGCGATCGGTTTGCCGGAGGAAGCCGGCGGGACGGAGGACATTGCCGGTACGAGCGGGCCCATTAACTCCGCTTGCTGCAACTGCACTAACCGTTCAACCAATTGGGTAAAATCGTCGTCTCCTTCGGCTCCGCCATTTTCAATGTTGGCGAGCATCAGCCGCACCGCATCGACCAGCGCCAGCAGCCCGCTGGTCCGTTCGGAATTCAAGTCGAGTTCGCCGTCGCGCAGCTTGCTGAGCAGGTTTTCGCCGGCATGCGCGAGATGCTCGAGCTTGCCAAAGCCGAGAAAGCCGCACGTCCCTTTGATCGTATGGACCGTGCGAAAGACGCTCGACATCGTGTCGCGCGCAGCCGGGTCTTGTTCCAGCGCCAAGAGATCACGGTCGAGTTGGTCGAGGTTCTCGTAGCTCTCCACGAGAAAGTCCTTGACGATATCATTCATTTCCATGCCCCAGAAACTCCATTACTGAAAGCTGGCGGGATGTGAAGGCGGGTTGAATCTGTGGTCTATGCGATCTTTAGACTCTACAGCGCCGTTTCGGAGAAAGTGGACCTTGACGCGAAAACGCCAGCGGCGCGCGACCGGCGGTCGCGCGCCGCCGCCGGCCGGCCGGCCCGCGTCCGGAACAACCGCCATCCTCGTCACCCCTGCTGGACGAATCGCGGGCGAACGTCGATTTCAACCAGGGCGCGCAATCGAGGGTGCGCACGGCCCGGTCGAGTTCCGTATCTTCACGAAACGACGGCGGAGATCTCATGTCGCGAAGCATTCTGTTGACGGTCGATCCCGACCCGCGCATCGCGGCGCGCATCGCGGAGATTTTTCGCGGCGAGCCGGTTTTAAACCTGTCTGCCGGCACCGCATCCGAAGCGATAGCGCTGCTCCGAGCGCAGCCGGTGGTGGCGCTGTTTTGCGAATTGGCATTGCCTGACTTGAATGGGATCAGTCTTCTGGTGAGCGCGCAGCAATTGCGGCCGGAGGTGGCGGGTGTCGTGATGACCGACCGGCCGAGTATCGAGTCCTGCGTCGAGGCGATGCGCAACGGGGCGCGCGATTATTTGTTCAAGCCGATCAGCGCGCAAAAGGTTCAAGCCGCGTGGCAGCGTCTCGCTCGCCGATTTGGCCCAATTCTCGGCGCCCATGCGACCGTGGCCAATTCTGAGCGCGCGGACGCTGAGCGGGAGCAAACGGAGCGCGCCAGCGCGGCTTTTCGTCTTGACCCGCCGCATGCCCTCGGGCGCACGAGCTTGGGCGAACCCCTGGCAGACACGAATGAAAACTCGCTCACCGTGCCGCTTCACGGCGACTTGAAGGAGATCGAGCGCAACCTGGTCCGACAAGTGGTGCGTCGCTTCGACGGCAACAAGACGGCCGCGGCCAAGGCTCTGGGCATGCATCGCAAAACGCTGTACCGCGTGCTGGAGCGTGAACCGCATCAGGCCGAATAGCGCCGCCCAATCAGCGCCGCCCAATCAGAGCCGCCCAATCAGAGCCGCCCAATCGGAGCCGCCGAATCCGAGCGGGCGCGAAAATCGCGCGCCTCATCTGAGGGACCAAGACCGGCTGCATTCTGACATCAGCCTGGGGCCTGCCGCGCAAGCCGAGAGCGTCCACCGGAGTTTCGCAAACGGAGCGCTCCGCGGTATCAAAAATCCCTCGCCGCGAGCGGACAACTTGACGGCGGGCGGCGCAAGCCGACAATAGCGGTGCGGTGTCAGAAGGTCGTACTTCTCTCGAGGGTTTTGCCATTGGCCACATTTGCCGTGATTTTGCCGGCGGCGGGGCGCAGCACGCGTTTTCGCGATCCGCACTTCAAGAAGCCCTTCGCTCCGCTAGAAAACCGGGCTGTGTGGGTGCATTGCGCCGAGCGGTTCGTCCAGCGGGACGATGTGCAGCAAACGGTGCTGGTCATTGCGCCCGAGGATCGAGACTATTTCGACCAAAAATTTGGCGGCAACGCGGCTCTGTTGGGGGTGCAAGTGGTCGAAGGAGGCGCGGAGCGGGCCGACTCGGTCGAACGAGCGCTGCGGCTGGTGCGCGCGGAGATCGACTTTGTGGCGGTGCATGACGCGGCCCGCCCTTGTCTCGCCGAAGCATGGATCACGCAGGTTTTTCAAGCGGCGGAGAAAAGCGGCGCGGCGATTCTCGCGTTGCCGGTCGCCGGTACGTTGAAGCGCGTCACCGAGCAGCGCACGATTCAAGAAACGGTTTCGCGTGAACGGCTTTGGGAGGCGCAAACCCCGCAGGTTTTCGCCCGCGCGCTGTTAATCAAGGCCTATGCGTCGCGAAACGGCTTTAACGCGACCGACGATGCACAATTGGTCGAGCGCATTGGCCACGCCGTCACGGTGGTGACCGGTTCGGCCATGAATTTCAAGATCACCACGCAAGACGATTTGCGAATGGCCGCCCAGGTTCTAAAAGCCTTGCCGAAACCGCGGCTCGACGGGCCAGGACATCCCTTCGCCGAAGACATTTTTCGCTAACGGAGCCGCCCGCGAGCGCGCCGTCGCGGCGCGGCCGCGGCACGCTTTGAAGTGGCCCTTCCCGCAGCAGACTTTTCCCCTTTTGAATTGCAGAATCCCCCTTCCCATGATCGACATTTTTGCAGATCTCTCGTGGCGCGGCCTGATTCATCAAACGACGGACGACGCATTTTTGCCCGGCTGGCTCAGCGGCGCGCGGCGGACGCTATACGCGGGCTTTGATCCGACGGCGGACAGCTTGCATGTCGGCCACTTGATTCCGCTCTTGATGCTGCGCCGCTACCAGCAGGCGGGCCATCGGCCGATCGCGGTCGTCGGCGGCGCGACCGGGATGATCGGCGACCCGACCGGCAAGAGCGAGGAGCGAAACCTGCTTTCGCTCGACGCCCTGCGGCACAACG
Organism: Pirellulales bacterium; assembly: GCA_035656655.1. Classification (GTDB taxonomy): domain Bacteria; phylum Planctomycetota; class Planctomycetia; order Pirellulales; family DASRSE01; genus DASRSE01. Next base: position 7,761 of record DASRSE010000314.1, on the reverse strand, counting down.
TCGAGGCCATCGAAGCCCAGATGCGGCCCATCCTCGATTTTTCGGGGCCAGAGGGCGCGGTGCTCGTCAACAACTTCGATTGGATGAACCGCTTTAGCTATCTCGACTTTCTCCGCGACATCGGCAAGCACTTTCCTGTCAACGTGATGCTTACCAAGGACTCCGTCAAAAGCCGCCTTGAACGGACCGATAGCGGTTTGAGCTATACCGAGTTCAGCTACATGCTGTTGCAGGCGTACGATTTCGTCCATCTCCATGAACACTTTGGCTGCGAGTTGCAAATCGGCGGCAGCGACCAGTGGGGAAACGTAACCGCCGGAATCGACCTCGGCCGCCGGCTCCGCGGCGCGAAGCTGTACGGCATGACTTGTCCGTTGTTGACGAAAAGCGATGGCGGCAAGATGGGCAAGACCGAAGCCGGCGCCGTTTGGCTATCGCCGGATCGCACCAGTCCCTACGCGTTTTATCAATACTGGATCAACGTTGACGATGCCGATGCGGGCAAGTGTTTGCGATTTTTGACCGAACTCGGCCGCGACGAGATCGAGGCGCTCGATGCCGCCCGCACGAGCGACCCCGGCAAGCGCGAAAGCCAGCGCCGGCTGGCCGAAGAGGTGACGCGGATCGTGCACGGCGCGCCGGGGCTGGCCACCGCGCAGCGAGCCACGGAGATTTTCTTTGGCGCGGAAATCCGCCAAGGGATGTCGGACGCGCAACTGGCCGGGATCTTTGCCGACGTGCCCAGCCAAGACCTGCCGCGCGCGCAACTGGACGGCGCCGGCCTCAATATTGTCGACGCGCTGGTTCTTTCCGGATTGGCGAAAAGCAAAGGCGACGCGCGGCGCACGATCGAGCAAGGGGGCGCCTATGTGAACAATCGACGCGTGGCCGCCCTCGATGTGCAATTGTCTCCGGCCGATCTTGCCAGCGAAACGGTGCTCGTGCTGCGGGCGGGAAAGAAAAAGTACGCGTTGCTGCGATTTCAGGGTTAGCGGCCGCAGCCGCCGAGTTCGTCGCGGCGGTTTCTCGGATAACCGCCTGTTGGATCCTTCCACCGGCGGTTCATCGCCGCTCGAAGCCGCAGGGCCCGCCCGGCGATCATGGATGCGCTTCGCCCGCCTCGAGCGTGACGTTGTTTTGTTTGGCGAGATAGCCCTCGTGCCGGATCACGTCGTAATAGAGATCGGCGCGCTTGCCGGCGGCGACGGTCGCCGAGAATTGGACCGTGCGATAGTCGAACAAAGTTGGTTTGAAGCCGCTGCGGAACAGGATGTGGCCGTCGTACGAGCGGCGGACCTCGACGTCGATCGGCTGGGCGGAATAGTTGCGAATGCGCTGCGTGAAAATCTGGTGGTCGTCCCAGCCGGCTACCGAAAAATTCTCGTGCTTTACTAGCCCGTCTTCGTTCAGTTTCTTGTAGACGGACGTGCCGTTTTGCTGCATCCAAAAGTTGTCGCGAAACGAGCGAAGCTTGATTTGCTCGAACACGACTTCCGGATCGGGGCCAAGATTCAACTCGATCTTGTCGCCGATCGGAATGTATTTCGTGTGTTGCTCGGTCAGATAGGACAAGCCATCGCGGCCGTTGTCGCGAAACAGCCGCACTTGGCCGTCGGGCAAAGGACTCGTCCCGAGCTGCGATTTTTCATCGTTGGTCAACAAATACATCCGCACGAGTTGGTCGCCATATTCGGTGGGTCGATAGCGATATTGGATTCTGAACGGCACTGCTGCGGCAGCCAACGAGCGAAGCCGCTTCGACCAGTCGTTGGGAATCGTCTCCGTTCCTTCGATGGAAAAGATAAAGTATTCGCTGAGCCCCTCTTTCACGATTTGCTTGGGCGCCGAGCCAGGGCCGCCGGCGCCGGCCGCCGATTCCGACATGGCGTGCTTGGCGGCGTCCAATCGCAAACCATCTCGTTCGCCTTTGGCGAGCGTCGTCACTTCTGCCGGCGTGATCTGCGCCAACTGGGCGATCTTCTCGACGAGGTTGATCGTTCCAACCACGAGCCGCACTTGGGCGTTCTCGTATTCTTCGCCGCTATGATTGTGGACGCGAACGAAGCCTTCAAAATTTAGCGTCGTTTCGGCTTTATTGGCGATGCCGATATAGTCGGCGCTCCAGGTAATGCCGCTAGTGAAGTAGGTGATTTGGATGACGGCTTCGCCATCGAATTCGCTTTGCACGTTCCAATACAGCATCTGCCGTTTGTCATGCGGAAAAGTCGTGTCCAATAAATCGAGCTGCGCGGCATGGCTCAAAAACTTCAACTCGACGCTCGAAGGATCAATCAATGTATTCGCCCAAGAGTATTGCAGCGGATTGACCCCTTTCTTAAACGTCACCTTGCGCGTCTCGCGGACCAGCGTCAGGTCTTCGCTGTTGTAAATCGTCAATTCGACCGAATCGCGATTCGGCACGGTCGACAAATCGACATTGCGAGCCCGCGCCGTACCGCAGCGCAGCGGGCCGCCCAGCGCGGCCGCCAAGGCAGCAGCAAGCGCCAACTTCCAAGTCACGCTGAATGTCGGCCGATGCCGTAATTTGAACATGGCTTATTTCCCTGAAGACCTTGCTAAACTCAAAGGCAATCTAAACTTGTCCCGCTGGCAGCGGGCCGCGGAGCGGACCGGCCAATCGGCCTGCCATTCGCCGGTCGCTGCTGATCTGACGCCGGCGGAGTCGAAAAAGTTCCCCCTGCCGGGCCGCGGCACAAGGCTTTATACTGAAGAAATTGGAAGCAGCCCATTTCTGGCCGTTGCAACCGGGCCGCTTGCGAAATCAGCCGCCGGGCGCGATCGCCCGATTTTGGCCGCCGGCGGCTGCCGGACGGATTTTTGCCATGATCGGCCGGGCGTCGTGCGAGACGAAAACCCGTGATTCTGCTGATTGATAACTACGACAGCTTTGCGCACAACCTGGCGCGCTATTTTGTCCGGCTAGGGCAACGGGTCCAGACCATGCGCAACGATGCGCTGGATGCCGCGCAAATCGACACGCTACGACCCGACGCGATCGTGCTGTCGCCTGGGCCGTGTACGCCGACGGAGGCCGGTTGCTCGCTGGAAGTCGTCCGCGCGTGGCATGCGAAGCTGCCGATTTTGGGCGTTTGTTTGGGGCATCAAACCATTGCTGCGGCACTCGGGGCGCAGATCGTGCGGGCCGCGGAACCGCGGCATGGCCGATCATCGCCGATTCACCACACCGGCCAGGGCCTATTCGCTGGCTTGCCGTCGCCCTTGACGGTCGGGCGGTACCACTCGCTCGTGGCCGAAGAAGCATCCTTGCCGGCAGTGCTGGAGGTGACCGCGCGCGGCGCGGATGGCACGATCATGGCCGTGGCGCATCGGCAATTTCCGGTATTTGGCGTGCAGTTCCACCCGGAGTCGGTCCTGACCGAAGGGGGTTATCCGCTGCTGGCCAATTTTTTGCGTCTGGCAAAACTGCCGGTCGGCGAGTATGTTCCAGGATTAGACGATGAGTTATTGCGTGCCACGGCGGCCGAGCCGAAATGGCCGCCGCGGCCGGTCACTTTTTGACGAGGCGAACCATCGCCGCATTCCCTTGCACTTTGCGCCATGATTCTAGAAGCCTTGGTCACGACGGTGGATGCCGACGGCGGAGTGAATCTCGCGCCGATGGGTCCGCAGGTGGATGAAACGATGACGCGGCTCGTGTTCCGCCCATTTCAAACTTCGCGCACGTTTCAAAATCTGAAGCGCACCGGCCGCGGCGTGCTGCAAGTGACCGACGATGTTGAATTGCTGGCCCGCGCGGCCGTCGATCGTTTGAACGTCACTCCAACCTTGCATCCCACCGGAGATGGCCACGGCTGGTATCTCGCCGACGCGTGCCGCTGGTACGACTTTCGGGTGCTCTCGCTGGACGATCGTCAGGAGCGAACCGAGATCGTGACGGAGACCATTGAGCGGAGTACGCTACGAGAGTTTTTCGGCTTCAATCGAGCGAAACACGCCGTGCTGGAAGCGGCAATTCTGGCGACGCGCCTCCATTTGCATCCGCGCGAAAAAATCGTGGCCGATTTCTCAAACTTGAAGGTCCTCGTCGATAAAACGGGCGGCGACCAAGAGCGCCGCGCATTTGACTTTCTCCAAGAATTCATCGAAACGGCATTTCTGTCGATCGTGGCCTGAGCGGCGCGGCGGATCGTTCGCTGCTTAAGACGACAGGCTGGCGGCTCGACCGCCTAATCGGCGCCCTGCGGCGCTCCGCCATGAACCGAGTTCAAATCACCGCCGCCAGCCGACTTCATTTTGGCCTGTTGTCGTTCGGCCGGAGCGCCGGGCGCGAATATGGCGGGGTCGGGTTGATGCTCGCGCAGCCCGGCCTACGATTAACCGTCGAGCCTGGAGCGAGCCTCGCCGCGAGCGGCCCGTTGGCTGAGCGCGCGCTCGACTATGCGCGCCGCGCGCAGCGGAATCTCGGACTCGCCGAGCCAGCCCCTTATCGGATCGTCGTGGAATCGGCCCCGCCGGACCACGTGGGGCTCGGGACAGGAACCCAGTTAGCCCTCGCAGTGGCGGCCGCGGTTTGCCGCGCTCAGGGCCGGCCTCTCCCGGTGGCCCCGGCGCTGGCGCGGCTCGTCGGGCGCGGAGAGCGTTCGGCGATCGGCACGCACGGCTTTTATCAAGGCGGCCTGTTGCTCGAGGCGGGCAAATTGCGCGGCAGCCGGTCGCCTTCGGGGGCGCCCCTCTCTCCTCTGCTTAGTCGCGTCGAGTTTCCGCCCGATTGGCGGTTCGTCCTGATTCGGCCCGCGACCGGAAGCGGTCTGTCGGGCGCGGAGGAGCGACAGGCCTTCGCCGAGTTGCCGCCGGTTGACGAGCAAATCACCCAGCAATTGTGCGCCGAGGCGCTGCTCGGTTTGTTGCCCGCCGCGGCCGAGCATGATTTCGAGCGCTGTGCACAAAGCCTAGGGCGATATAGTCGGCTGGCCGGGAGTTGCTTTGCCGCGCGGCAAGGGGGACCTTATGCCGGAACGCAGGCCGCGCGGCGCATTCATTGGCTCGCTGCGCAAAGACTCTCCGGCATCGGCCAAAGCTCGTGGGGACCGACGTTATTCGCGCTCTTGGCGAATCAGGCCGACGCGGAACGGCTCGCCGCCGAATTGCACCAATCGAGCGACGAGCCCCTGGCGATCACGATTGCCGCGGCGGCTAATCGAGGAGCGCAAATCGCCGAGAGCTAAGCTGTCGACGAATCTACTTCGGTAGCTGATTGCGCAAGGCTTGCGTCTCGACCGAGACGGTGTTGAACCGGCTGGGCCATTCGGTTTTACGGAGGCGGTCAAGCGTATCGCGGGCGGCATCCCACTGCTTCTCGTGGATTTCCGCCGCGGCCAATTTCAGCAGTCCGTTCGGCTCGAGCCGCCGCAGTTCGGCGACTGCCTTCCACTGGGCGATCGCTTCGCCCCACCGGTTTTGCTGTTGGCGCAATTCGGCCAACGCCTGATGGTTTTCGGCTTCGGTCGGACCGGCTTCGATGATGCTGGTCGCGGCCCGTTCGGCCTCGGGTTCGTTTTGCCGATACCGTTCGGCCAACTGCCGATAGAGGGTCAAGTCGTGCCGATCGAAATCAAGCAGCGCCAGGAGCAACTTGTTGGCTTCCGCCGGTTTTTGCGCCGCATCGTAACACGCGATCAGCCCTTGCAAGGTCTGTTTGTCGTTCGGCTGAAGCTGCCGCGCCAACTCGAACTGCACGATCGCCTTGGCGAACTCCTTTTTCTGTTGATAGACCTGACCGAGCGCCTTGCGCAACAGCGGGCTGTCCTGCCCGGACTTGTTCGCGGCCTCGTCGAGGCCTGCGACATAAGCGTCGAGATCGTGGGCCGCGAGCAAGACGTTGACCAAGTTGCTGACCGCCGCTTGACGATTGGAAAGCTGCGCCGACCAGCATACGACGGCGGCCGAAGCAGCCTCGACGGCGGCTTGCGTATGGTGCACGGCCGATTCAGCTCCGGCCAATTCTTGGTACCACTGCGACAAGCGGCTATTGCCCGCCGTGCTGCCGGGATTCGCGCGCTGGATCGCCGAGATCGCCTCGTGGAAATAGTGGATCGCTTGTTCGAACAGATTGCAATCGCGGCAGGCGCTGGCGAACGGACCAATCGACTCGGCGGTCCAGCGCCCACCTTGGTGGAAGTACGCGTCCGTCGCTTGCACTAACTGTTGCAACTGCTCGGGCCGCTCGGCGTGAAAGTAGCCCGCCATCAATTGCGTCCGGCGATACATGCTGCCGGGGTCGGCCTGCACGAGCGGTTCCAGAATCGCGATACTTTCGGCGTACCGGTGGGTCGCTTGCAACTCATTGGCCAACATCTGCTGACCGTTCAGATCGAGCAGCCCAGCGTGGTGGGCCAGGAACAGAATTTCAATGGAACGCGATTGCCGATCGAGGCCGCTCCATAAGTATTGCGCGACGGCGACCGCGCGGCGGCTCGAGGTCTTGTGCGCTTCGTAAACTTCGCTTGCGACTCGCGCAAAGTCGTCGGCCTTGGCGCTCCAAAAATAAGGAGACTGGCCGCGATAATACATCGATTGATCATTGCTTTCGTCCGTTTCGAGATACTGCCGCAATTCCGCGAGCACCAATTTCAAGACTCGCGGCTCCAAGCCAGCGGCGTCGGGGGCGCGCAAATTCGTGTCGCGGCGCGCCGCGGCCAAGGTCGAACCCAGCGCTCGCCAAGCGTTGTCGTAGGTGAACTGGAGCCGCTGCGGCCATTGTTCCATCCGTTCGACGAGATACCGCAGCGCGGCGATTTCTCCGAGCGCGTCGCGAACGACCGAATAAGGGCTGGCCGCCAGACTGCCATACTGCGATTGTTGCTTGGCCAAGGCCTGCGGGACCAATTCAAACGCGAACTTCCGCACCGCGTCGGGATATTTCCCGATCTTCTTTCGGACGGCAATGGCCAGCGTATTCGCGAACCGGTTGGCGATCGACAGCCGTCGCACGTCGTTGGCCGCGGCCAGCAATTGCCGCGTCGATTCTGCGACCATGACGCTAAATAGTCCTTCGCCATGGCCGAGCGAGACCGCTCCATCGTACTCCAAGGCATGATGGTAAACGGTCCAAATCTGGCCCTCGAACCAGTCACGCTGCGCCGGCAATTCGACTTTTTCCGATAGTCTTGTCAGGAGCGTTTCGGCGGCCGTTTCGCGGCCGGAGTCGTCGAGCATGGTGACGTAGTCGCTGAGTACATTGTCATCTTCGTAGGGCCAATGACCTTGATGTGCGCCGTCGTAACCTTGAATTGCGGCCTCCAGGCGTTGGAGTCCGTCCGCCTTGCGGCCATAGCTCCAGTAGAGCAAGCGTGCCAGTTCGCTCGCGATCAATAGTTGATCGCGGCTGTCGTTGGGCACTTGCTTCAGTAATTCCGTCAATTCACGCAGTTGTTCGTCCGACAGTTTCGGGTCCGGCAGTCGCCCAAAGTTGCTGAGATAAACCGCCATCAGCAAGGGCTCTCCGGCGGCCCAGCGGCGCTCAAAGGCACGGCGCAGCGCCGCCAAGCAGCCTTGGAAATGAGGGCCGGGCTGATTTTGCACTTCCGAGGAAGCGCGCTCAATCAGCGCTTCGAGCAGATCCAGCGCCCGCAGATCGACTTCTGTCCGCTGACCATCGCGCAGTTTTTTGATCCGGGCAAGTATTTCGTCCGCCGTCGCCTCTTGATGCATGTCGGTGAGAACCGTGTTGCGAACCGTTTGCAGATAGGGATAAATCTGTTGCGGCGTTCGTCCTAAGAC
>DASRSE010000313.1:0-10354 GCA_035656655.1 Pirellulales bacterium | reverse complement strand
GTGCAACCGAGTGTCGTTCTGAACAGCAGCAGCGGCGGCGCGGCAGGTCCGAGCGGGGCGCAATCCTCGTTCAAGGATTTTTTGCTGGATTCGCTCCGCGACGTGAATGCGGCGCAGCAACAAGCCGACAAGGCGGTTGAGAACTTGGCCACCGGCGGCGATGCCAATCCGACCGAGGTCCTGACCGCGGTGCAAAAGGCCGACATCGCCTTTCGGATGATGATGCAGATCCGCAACAAACTGGTCTCCGCGTATCAAGAGGTGCAAGCAATTCGCGTTTGATCCAGGACGGATCGTATGCGAGCGCAAATTTCCGCCTGCCGCGCGATGGCTGATTGACTCTTCAGCCGCTCGCCTGACAGAACTTCAAAATCTATTGCCGAGGTCCACGGATGGATTTCCTCAACAAGGCCGCCGCTCAGCTCGCAGATCTCTTGCGATCCATGACTCCCGCCGCGCGGATTACGGCCGCGCTGCTGTTGTTGATGATCGTGATCAGCCTGGGCTACCTCTTCAACCACCAGCTCGGTGGCCCCGACGAGGTTCTGTTTGGCGGCGAAGCGGTTTCCTCCGACCAGATTCCCGCGATGGAAGGCGCCTTCGCCAAGGCAAACCTGTCAGGCTATCAAATCGATGGGGGGCGCATTCGCGTGACGCGCGGCCAGCGCGCCGCCTATATGGCGGCCCTGGTCGATGGCAATGCCTTGCCGCAAGTCATTGGCGGCCCGCTCAAAAAATCCATGTCCGAAGGAAGCATCCTCGGCACGACCAAAGCGAAGCAAGAGGAAATGCATCGCATTGCGATTCAAGAAGAATTGATGCTGGTGATTCGCAGCATGCGAGGAATTGAAAAGGCTTCGGTGCTAATCGACTCCGAGGTCGATGGCGGCCTCACGCGCCACAAAACCTTGACCGCTTCGGTCAGCGTTAAACCGGTCGGAAACCAACCGCTCGAAGAAGATCGCGTGCCGATGCTGCGCCAGTTTGTCGCGGCAGCCGTCGCCGGATTGTCGCCCGAGAGCGTCGCCGTCACCGACCTGAACACTGGCCGCACTTTTGCCGGAGACAATGCCGGGGGCAATGGCGTCGGCCTCGCGGATCGGTATATCGCCGTCAAGCGCGCCCATGAGCACGAATGGGAAGATAAGATCCGCTCCGCGTTGTCCTACATCCCGGGCGTGATCGTGGCGGCCAATGTCGACCTGATTCCCGAATTGGAACATCATGAAAGCTCCACCAAAGTCGACGCCAAAACGGCGACCTTGATGCGGAAAGAAAACACCAGCACCCAGACTCAGCAGTCGGGCGGGTCGGGAGGTCGGCCGGGCCTGGTCGCCCAAGGAGGCGTGAACCAACCGGCGGCCGTTTCCAGCGCCGCGAACAATAACCACTCGCAACAAGAAACGAGCAACGTCGAGGAGCACAACGTGGCCCCAACGACGGTCACGGATGTCGTCAGCTCGCCCTTGGCGCCGCAACGTGTGACCGTTTCGGTCAGCATCCCGAGCAGCTATGTCGAGCGGCTCTGGCAAGAGCGCAACCCTCCCCCCGCCGGACAAGAGCCAAAGAAGCCCGACCGCGCCGGCTTCAAGGACATCGAGACCGAGATCGTGGCCAAGATCAAGACGCATCTGAACGGCCTGTTGCCCGAAAAAGAATCGACCGACGGCCGCCCAAAAATCACCGTTACGACCTTTCAGCAGTTGGCGTCCGATCCGCTGCCGAGCGTGTCGATTGCCGATTCGGCGATGACTTGGCTTGGGCAATCTTGGACCACGCTGGGGATGGGAATGCTGGGAGTATTCAGTCTGGTGATGCTCCGCTCCATGGTTCGCGGAGGGGACGCGCCGCCGGCGCCATTGCCCATGTCGCCGGCTGCGGCGGCCGCAGCGGCCGCGGAAGCGGTTGCCGAAAAAGAACAGAACCAAGAATCTCCCGCCCCCGAGGCCCAGCCGAAGCGGAAGCGGCGCGCGCAGGCGGGCCCGACCCTTAAAGACGACTTGATTGACATCGTGCGTGAAGATCCGGATGCCGCGGCCAATATCCTCCGAACCTGGATCGGCAGCGGCGCTTAGCCGCGGCCGGTGGCAATCGAGCGGGCTGGCGCGTCCCGCGCGCCGGCGGCAAGTTGATCGTTTCTCTTAAGAATGTGGTTGCTTCTGATGACAACGTCCAAATCAACCTTGCGAAAAGCGGCGATTTTAATTGCCAGCCTCGATGAGCGGACTGCGCGCCGACTGCTCGACCAAATGGGCCATGCGCAAGCCGATCGCGTACGCGAGGCGGTCGACGCGCTCGGCGCGATTGACCCCGAGGAACAGCGCCGCGTCATTGAGGAGTTCTGCCGAGTCAGCCCGGCGGTGGCGAACGACGCGCATCCCGGCCTGGAATTAAGCGATAGCCTGGCGGCCAAGCTCGCGTTGCCCGCCGATTCAGCCGCCGCGACGCGCGGCGGTTTGACGAGCGCGGAAGGCTCGTTGGACGGAGCGAATGGTTTTTCGCCGGCGCCCGAAACAGGGCCGCCGGGACCGTTTCATTTTTTGCGCACCGCGGACGCGGAGATGCTGACGCCCTACTTAGAACGCGAGCATCCGCAGACCGTGGCGGTGGTCGTTTCGCATCTGCCTCCGGCTCAGGCCGCGAGCGTGTTGATGAAGCTCACCGCGACCTTACAGGCCGATGTCTTGCGCCGCTTGTCGAATCTGGATGAGGCCGCGCCGGAGATCGTGCAAGAGGTCGAACGAAATCTGGAGAGCTGGCTCGCCGAACAAACCAAGCGACACAAGCGGCGCGAGGCCGGGTTGCTCGCCGTCAAGAACATCTTGTATGCCGCCGGCGGTTCGCAACGGCAACTGATCGCCAACCTTTCGCACCACGATCGCGACCTGGCGGCTCAGGTCGCCGTCAAGCCGGCGCCAACCGCGGCCGCGCCGATGGTGCCGGCTAGCGTCGCCGCGCCGCGGAAAAAACTCCAGTTGAATGAGCCGATCATGCGTCCCATGATCTTGCCCATGCACTCCGAAACGACACGGCTCGGAACAAAAGCCATAGGAGCAACGCTGCCGATCGCGGTTTCGCGACCAAAGCAGTTGGCAGCGGTGCAGCCACCGATCGAACCAGCGGCCGAGATTTCGTCCTGGTCGTTCGAAGACGTACGCAACTTGGACGACGCCAACTTGGCGCAGGTTTTCACATCGGCGGGGACGGAGTTAACCGTTTTGGCGGTGGCCGGCGCTCCGGCGGAAATGGTCGAGCGTTTAGCGAGACGGTTGACCGGACGCGAAGCCAGAAAGCTGCGCAAAGCTCTGTCGAAGCTGGCGCCGACCCGATTGCGCGATGTGGAAGAAGCTCAGCAGGCGATCGCGGACCACGCCGCTCGCCTGGCCGACGCGGGCGCGATTTCCGCGCCGGCCAGTAACGCCTTAGCGGCCGCCTGAGGTTAACCGACTCGAGAAACCTTGGCCCGATTGAATCAATTCCAGCCTTCCGTGCCGTCCGATGGTTAAGCCATGTCGAGTGTCATTAAATTTACCGGCCCGCCCCATGCGATTCGCAGCGTCGCCTTCAATTTCGACGACATGACGGGCCAAGCGAAACATTACTTGGACGGCGTGCGCGGCGAAGCGGCCAAAATCATCGCCGCGGCCAAGCAAGAAGCCGACGGCCTGCGCCGGCGCGCGGAAGAAGAGGGCCGGCAAGCGGCGCTCAAGGCGGTCGAGAAAGTGCTCGACGAAAAAGTCAGCCAGCGGATGCAGACGCTCTTGCCGGCTCTGACTAAGGTCATCGATGAATTGCGGCAAGCGAAACAAGAATGGCTGAATCATTGGGAGAAAAGTGCGATTCATACCGCGGCGGCCATCGCCGAGCGAATCGTGCGGCAGCAGCTTCCGCAGATGCCGGAAGTGCCGCTGGCGCTGGTTCGCGAAGCCTTGGAACTGGCCGCGGGCAGCGCGGAAATGCGAATCAGCATGAACCCAACCGACTATGAGACGCTTCACGGACAGGTCGAAAAACTCGTCCAAGAATGCGCTCGATCCGCCGCCGCGCAGGTTTTCTCGGATGCCGAAATTGAGCCGGGCAGTTGCCGCCTGGAAACGCAGCATGGAATCATTGACCAACAATTCTCGGCTCAACTCGACCGCATCGAACAAGAACTGAATTGAGACGCTCCGGATCGACATTGAATCGCGATTGGCGTGCACTCACAACCAAATTAACAATTATTCCTTGGCGGTCGAACCGCCTGCCTATGCTCGACTTGGCCAGCCAACTTGAAACCATTCTACCGACGAAGCTAATCGGCAGCATCGTTCGCACGGTCGGGATGACCGCCGCGGCGGCCGACTTTCCTGCGCCGGTCGGCGCCGTGGTCGAGATCGAGCGGCAGACTGGCAGCCCCGTCATGGCGGAAGTCGTGGGCTTCCGAGACGATTTAACGCTCCTTTATCCGCTCAGCGGAATGCAAGGAGTTCGGCGCGGCAATCGAGTCCGGCTCGTGCGCACGACGCGGTGGGTGCGCGTCGGTCCCGAGTTGCTCGGCCGCGTGATCGATGCGCACGGAAACTGCGTGGATGGTCGGCCGCAGCCTTCCTTGCGTGAGCGAACACCCCTGGATCGCCCTCCTCCCCCGGCCGTGGAGCGGCCGCGCATTGAAGCGCCGCTGGGCACCGGCATCCGCGCGCTCGACGGAATCCTGACCTGCGGCAAAGGGCAGCGGATGGGCATCTTCGCGGGTTCGGGCGTTGGCAAGAGCGTCACGCTCGGAATGATGGCCCGCTACACGGCCGCCGACGTCAATGTGATCGCGCTCATTGGCGAGCGCGGCCGCGAGGTGAATGAGTTTATCGAACGCGACTTGGGGCCCGACGGCCTGCGCAAGAGCGTGGTCGTGGTCGCGACCAGCGACGAGCCGGCACTGGCCCGCGTCCATTCGGCCCAAATGGCGACCGCGGTCGCCGAATATTTTCGCGATCAAGGAAAAGACGTCTTATTGCTCATGGATTCCGTGACGCGGTTTGCGATGGCGCAGCGCGAAATTGGCTTGGCGGCGGGAGAGCCCCCCACGACCCGCGGCTATCCCCCCTCGGTCTTTGCGCTGTTGCCGAAATTGCTCGAGCGCGCCGGCCGCAGCGCCAAAGGGAGCATCACCGGCTTTTACTCCGTGCTGGTCGAGGGGGACGACCAAAACGAACCCGTCGCGGACGCCGTCCGTGGACTACTCGACGGTCATACTTGGCTGACGCGCAAGCTGGCGACCCGCGGCCACTATCCGGCCATCGACGTGCTAGAAAGCATCAGTCGCTTGATGACGCAAATCACTCCGCGCGCCCAGCAAGACGCGGCCGCGATGTTTCGCGAGTTGCTCGGCGCCTATCGCGAGCATGAGGACCTGATTTCGATCGGCGCGTATCGGCGCGGCTCGAATCGCTCGGTCGATTTGGCAATTGACTTGAAGGACGAACTCGACGGCTTCTTGCGCCAGCGCGTTGATGAGCCTTGCACGCTGGCCGGCGTGCAAGAGCGCATGGCCAAGCTCTTTCAGCGCAGCATGGCCAAACCTCCTCAGGCCGCCTGAGAACCCGACAACCACTATCGACAATTCGTTCGCGGATCGTCGCCGAGCAGCATGCACAAACTAACCGAGCAATGACCAGCGGACTTGAATTCCTGTCCGGCCGCTTCGCGACCAGGCGGCGGATTGTTGTATAGAAAGACCTGAATCATGAGTGCGTTTCGATTTCGCCTGGCCACGCTTCTCAAAATGCGCGAGGCGGTGCGCGACCAGCGCCGCGCAGCGCTGGCCGAGGCGCTGCACGCGATTGCGCTTCTTGATGAACAGTTAAACCGGCTGCGGTCGGATCTGGGCGATCAAAAACAACAGCTTCACGCCGCCGCGCGGCCGGGAAGGGTTGACGTCGATCGCCTGCTGGAGGCGCAGCGTTATGAATTCGTGCTGCTGGGCGAGATCACTCGGCTATCGCAACAGCGGCAAACCGTTTCGACCGAAGCGGAAAACCGCCGCGAAGCGTTGGTCGTCGCCGATCGAGAAGTGAAAGTGCTGGAGAAACTTCGCGAAAAGCAGCAATTGCGGCAGCGCGCGCAAGACGAGCGCGAGGACATCAAGCGATTCGATGAAATCGCCGGACGGATCGGCGCCGTGGAAGGAGCGTTCTGATGGGCCGCAAATTCGGCATCCTGTTTGCCCTCTTTTGTGTCGGCACGGTCCTGTCTTTGATGCTGGGGATTGGCTATCTGTCGATGACCGGCAAGCTCAATAAAGAGAAAATTGGGCGCATAATCGCGGTGGCGCAAGGCCTTGAAATCGCGGCGCCGCCGGCGGCGGCCCCGGCGTCCAGCGCGAACAAACCGGCTCCCGAGGCGCATTCGCTCGACGAGCTCGACCAAATGCGGTCGCTGAAGATTCGACAGATGGACTTGCGCGAGTTGAATTTGACCAACGGCATGGAAATGATCAGTTCGATCAAGCAATACATCGATAAAGAAAAACAACTTCATAGCGAAGTCCACGACGCCTTCAAGAACGAGTTGGAAGAGCGCAATCGGGCCGTCAACAAACAATCGCGCGATAGCCTGCGCGAGTTGTGGGAGGCGCTCAAACCGAAGTTGGCGAAAGAGGAGATTCTGCGAATGATGGAGACGGGCGCGAAGGAAGATATCGTGGCCATTCTCTCCGCCATGCCCATTTCCAAGCGCGCCAAAATCGTCAGCGAATTCAAAACCGAAGAAGATACCGCGAAGCTCGACGAACTTTTGCAAATGATTCGCCAAGGGCAGCCGGAAACGACGATTATAGATAAGACGCGACAGCGCCTCGATCAATTCAAGACCGACGAAAAATAAGAGCGATCATGCCCTCCGTCAGCCCCGCTAGCTTTGCTCCGCCACCGCTCGCGCCGAATACCGGCGCGTCCGCCAGCGACGCGCTTTCGAACGATCGATTTGACGATCACCTGCAGCGCGCCGGCCAACCCGCGAGCTCGGCCGCGCGAGACGATCAAACCCGCGACGATCGCCGCGACGAGATTCAAGACAACGACGCGCGCAGCAACGGTTTGCAAGCGGGCGGAGACCAGAGCGATGAGGATCGCGCCGGCAGTGCCACCGACCATTCGCCGCCGACGGTGAAATCCAGACCGGCACCCGCGGCGAATCCTCACGATCGGGCGGCCGATCACCATGATCATGGCGCGCGGCAGCCAGCCGATTCGGCCGGATCCGACTCCTCAGCCGATTCGGCGACTGGCCCGAGCGCGCAGGGGACGAGCGACGAGGACCAACATCAGCCTGTCGATGAAGTCGACGTCGAGACGGCGGCCAGCGTGATCTTGGCGAGCCAAACGCACGCTCCGATTCACCCCGCGTCGCAGGACCTCGCCCACTTTGGTCAACAATCCGGAGACCAGGCGGAGCAAGCCGAGGGCGATGCAAAAGATGACGCCCAGGGAACGAGCTCGAACGGCGCGCAGACCGACCGTTTCAGCGCCGACGCCGCGGCGCAGGCGGCAGCACTTGCGACCGGACCAAGCCCCGCTAATTCCAGCAGCCTGATCAACGAGGTCACGCGGCAATTCTTGCCTCCGGTGGCCGCTAAGAAATCTTCGACAAATGAAGCGCAGGCCTCAGGGCCAAACGACGAACCGGCCGAGACGGCCGCGGGCGAATCGGCGGCCAGCGCGTCGGCCGCAGCGAACAACGCGGCCACGCTGTTAGCCAGCGCCCCGAGCGCGATCGCCGGCGAAGAAAAGGGGAAGCGAAATCAGGACCACAAAGATTCCGAGGGCGAAAATGCCGCCCTGGCCGCTAGCCGCTTGGCCGCGGCGCAGCAAATCTTGGCGGCGGTTCCACTAGGAATAACCCTCGGAGCTGGCGCGAACGACGCGAAGTCGGAGCCAGAACAAAAGGGGGCAGCACGGGCCGAGGCCATTGGCGCTTCGACGAGCAATTCCGCCACGGCGAATTCCGCCAACTCCCAGAACACGCCCACCAGCACAGCTCGAATGAACACCGCGCTCGGCGCGAAAGGGGCCGACTCTTCCTCGGCCGCGAATGCCATTTCCGACGTCGATCGGGTCCGCTTCGTGCAACGGGTCGCCCGCGCGTTTCAGTCGCTTGGCGAGGACGAAGGGCAAATCAAATTGCGACTGAGCCCGCCGAGCCTCGGCTCGATGAAGCTCGAGATCCAGCTCAAGGATGGCAACCTCTCGGCCAAGATGCAGACCGAAACGGAATCGGCGAAATCGCTCTTGTTAGACAATCTGTCAGGCTTGCGCGATCGCCTCCATGAACAAAATATCCGAATCGCCAAGTTCGATGTCGAAGTGCAGGACCCTGCCCACAGCGGACTGCCCGACACGCTGCTGGGCAATCCGAACGCGAATCAACAAAACCGGCAGCCCTCGAACCGGCGCGGCCGACCGGCGAGCGAGGCCGCGAATGGCGGCGCGGCGGTGACCACGCGGCGCGGCGGCGCGGCGGACGCCGGCCAATTGAATGTGGTGATTTGAATGGTGTAGCGCGCCTTGGCGTCACAAATCGATCCATACCGCCAGTTTTACCGAGGAAACAACCGACTATTTCGGCCGATCGTCAATCCGCTCGGCCTGCCTTTGAGGAGTTTTCACCATGGCCACGACCGCCGCGACCGGCGCCACCGGCAGCACGACAACCTCGGCGAGCGACGCCGATGCGACGAACAATGCGTTGTCCAGCTTGGATGTGAATCAGTTTCTGAAGCTGATGATCACGCAGTTGCAAAACCAGGATCCGCTTAACCCGACCGACAATAATCAAATCTTGCAGCAGCTCAGTTCGATGCAGCAAATTTCGACGAGCGGCAAGCTGGGCACGACGCTCGATTCGGTCTTGCTGGGCCAGAACATCGCCAGCGCCAGCAGCCTCGTCGGCAAAACGGTCACGGGCTTGACGGACGCCGGCAACACGGTCAATGGAATCGTCACCCAAGTCACGATCACCGGCGGCACTCCGTATTTGTCGATCGGCCAAGATCAAGTGCAGTTGAAAAGCGTAACCCAGATCAACGGCGTTTCCACCGCGACTCCCACGACGATCGGCGCCGGTTCCTAAGGGCCCCGCGATTTGATCGCGAGGTCTTCGTTTGGCGTTGTTTGAAGTAGACGTTCATTGTCTTTCGGCGCAAGGCGTCCCGCCGCGGCGCGCCGAATGGGCTTCCTCCCCCAGGACCGATTTTTGAAAGGATTCAGTTATGGGTTTGGCATCCGCACTGAGCACCTCGCTCACGGGCTTGACCGCTTCGGAAACCACGATTGATGTGGTCGGCAACAATTTGGCGAACTCGAGCACGAATGGGTTTAAGTCGTCAACCGCCATTTTCTCGACGCAATTCTTGCAAACGCAGGGGCTTGGTTCCGGACCGACCTCGACCAACGGCGGCACCAATCCGACGCAAATCGGGCTGGGGACGCAGGTCGCCGAAATTGCGCCGAATTTTACCCAGGGCACCATCCAACCGAGCGCGACCCCTTCCGATCTGGCGATTCAAGGCGACGGCTTTTTTGTCGTTCAAGGGAGCGACGGCCAAGTCTATACTCGCGACGGCGGTTTCAAACCGAACTCGAGCAATGAACTTGCATCGTCAACCGGCAATCGGCTGCTGGGCTACGGCGTCGATTCCACGTTCAATCTGATCACCACCAGCTTGCAGCCGATCACGATTCCGCTCGGCTCGGCGGCCGTGGCTCAGGCCACCAGCGAAGTCGATTTCACCGGCACGCTGTCGCCGACCGGCGACATCGCCACCCAGGCTCAAATCGAGCAAAGCTCCGTGCTCGGAGATTCTTCGTACATCGCACCGCCGGCCGGCGCGACGAATGCCATTGCCAGCGGACCGAATGCCGCCGGCATCACCGCCAGCGGATCGGGCGTCGGCACCTTCCCCGCCGGTACGTATGATTACAAAATCGTCTACGTTGACGCCGAGGGAAATGAATCGGACGCCAGCAACTTTTCCGCGACGGTCGGCGCCGGCACCGCGGGCATCGATCTGCAAAACCTGCCGACCGACACCAGCGGCCAATACGTCGGCCGGCGCGTTTATCGCACCGAGGTGAACCCCGGCACGACGCCGACCTACTACCTCGATAAGGACGTCACCGACAACACGACGACGCAGTTGTCAACCTCTTCGTTCGGCATTGATTCCACGAGCGATGCTTCGCTGGCGGCGCAGCCGCAGTTGAATTCCGACACATTGACCGGCAACTACAGCTACTACATCACCTACACCAAGCCGGGCATCGTCGAAAGCCGCCCCTCGCCGCTGATTGGACCGCAAAATATCTCGGGAGACCGGATC
>DASRSE010000312.1:0-11999 GCA_035656655.1 Pirellulales bacterium | reverse complement strand
TCCATCGTTCGCCAAGGGGTCGTGGCGGTCGTGCAGGCTGAGGGCCGATTTTTGGTCATTTGACGGTCGCAAGCAGTCGTCGCGCCCGGGGCCTATTGCTTTCCCGGCGGGGGGATCGAACCGGGCGAGAGCCAAGCGGCGGCCCTGCGGCGGGAACTTCAAGAAGAACTTCACGCCGCGATCGTTCCGCACGCGTTAATTTGGCACAGCATCACGCCTTGGGGCGTCGAGCTTTTCTGGTGGAGCGCAGCACTGGCGCCGGAGGCGGTGCTCGTCCCGCATCCGGACGAGGTCGAGACGATCCATTGGTTCAGCGCCGAGGAAATGCTCGCCTTGCCCGAACTTCTCTCCAGCAACCGCGATTTTTTGCACGCCTTGGCCGCCGGCGCCATCGTGCTGCCGCCCCAGGCCTGATCGAGGCGTGGAGCTTGGATTTTTAGAGGGCATTTTGTTGGTAACAACGGTCGGCGGTTTTCGCTCAGCAAGGCAGAGGAATCGAGCCGCATCGTCAAGGGAGAATGGGCCTATGGAAATCTCGAAGGATTGAAACGGCGCCGAAGCGCGCGCCGCGGGGGAGCGCGCAATCAAAACAAGCAGGAGCGAATGCGAGAGTTGGCGCAAATAGTTCGCCACGCTCGCGCTGGATGGAGTCTGGGACAATAATTTATTCCCGGCGGTACCTCCCGCCGTTCACCTGCGCCGGGTCGGCTCGTTAACAGCCGGCCCGGTTCGCTTTTTAGCGGGCGGCAAACGGCCCGCCGCGCCTCGCTCCAGGACCACCGCAAGGCGCGCCACGTCATGACGCCTCCGGCCGCGGCTTGACGCGAGGCGGGGAGGGAGCCAATGATGGTTGGCAGTCGTTCCCTTTCGCAACGTCCCAGGAATCGTCCCATGCGATCTGTCTTGCTCCTCGCGGCCTTCGTGCTGGCCGCACCGGTGGTGCACTCGGCTGCGCCCGCCGCCGCCGGCGAATACAACGAAGTTCTCAAAATCGGCGACGCCGCGCCAGTTTGGACCAAGTTGCCGGGCACGGACGGCGCGGATCATGCGCTGGCCGATTTCAAGCAACAGGCGGTAGTCGTGGTGTTCACGTGCAACAGTTGCCCTGTCGCGACCGACTACGAAGATCGGATCATCGCGTTCGCCAAGAAGCACGCGGAGCAAGTCGGCGTCGTTGCGATCAACGTCAATCGAATCCCCGATGACAGCCTCGCCAAAATGAAGGCGCGGGCCGAGAAGAAGCAACTCCCGTATCCGTATTTGTTCGATGAAACGCAGCAGATCGCGAAAGATTACGGAGCGATTTTCACTCCCGAGTTTTTTGTGTTGAACGCCAGCCGCAAGGTCGCCTACATGGGTGGATTCGACGACAACAGCAACCTTGCCGAAGTAAAGCACAACTATCTCGAGCCGGCGATTGCGGCCGTGCTGTCCGGCAAAGCGCCCGCCACCGCCGAAACGCTCGCCCGCGGCTGCCGCATTCGCTTTGCGCGTCCCGCGCGGTAAGCGGCGGCTTAGTTGGCTGCGAGCAACAAGCCACTGCCGAGCCAACCTGCCGAGCTAACCTGCCGAGCAATCCTGCCGAGGCCTGAATTTTCCGCCGCGGCCACCAAAGCTAGCGGCGGCGTTTGATCAGGCTGCGCGAATTGAGATAGTCGGCGAAGACGGAGCCCATCGGGCGGCTCGTGTCGACCACCACGCGCTCGATCCGGTTGCGCTGGCAGATATCATCCAATTCGGCGCTGAATTTGTTTAGCGCCTTGAGGTAGGCCGTCTTCAGATCGTCGGTCTGCACCAGCACTTCGTCAGGCTGTTCAAGCCCGATGAATTTGACCATCCCGTCGAAGTCGAAGGTCAGCTCCGAATGATGGAGCACCTGGAACAACACCACCTCATGCAGGTTGTAGCGCATCCGCTGGAGGGCCGGCTCCAGCGAGGCGGGGTCGGCGAAGAAATCGCTGAAGATCATCACGATCTCGCGGCGTTTCGTCCGGCCGGCAAACTCCGTCAAGCACTCGGCCATGTTCGTTTTTTGCACCGGGTCAATCTGGTCGAGGTGGGCCGTCATGCGGACGATTTGTCCCATCGAATTGCTGGGCGGAATGAAGCCGAGCACCTTTTCATCGAACGTCCCGAGTGAGACCTTGTCGCTTTGGCGAACGATCGAATAGCCCAGCGCCGAGACCATCTGCCCCGCGTACAACAACTTTTGCTCGGGTCCTTCCCCATAGCGCATCGAGGCGCTCACATCGAGCAGCAAGTGACAAATGAAGTTGGTCTCCATTTCGTACTGCTTGATGAAATACTTGTCGCGCGTGAAATAGACGCGCCAATCGATGTGCTTCGGGTCGTCCCCCGGAACATATTCGCGGTGGCCGGCAAACTCGACGGCAAACCCCGAGAGGGGCGATTTATGATGGCCCGCCAGGTTGCCGACCACGAGGCCGCGCGGCTCAATGTGCCGATCGGCCATGCGGCTGAGAACCTCGGGGTCGAGATAGCGGGAAAGGACGCTGTTGGCCATGCGAAGCTCGAAGGAGGAAAGGGACGCGCGGGGGCGGCGTTGCGCCCTCCGCGCGATAGCGGCGGGAGTAGGGCGGCCGATTAGGCGGCGGGGCGCTCGTATTTGCGATCGGCGGGAATGGCTTCCATCAACATTTCGATCAGCTTCTCGCTGTTCACGTTGGCCGCTTGAGCCGCGTAGTTGCTGGCCAGCCGATGACGCAAGGCCGGCTTGGCAATCGCCTGCACATCGCCCACGGTGGCGTGGTAGCGGCCGTAGAGAATCGCCCGCGCCTTGGCGGCGGTCACCAGCGTCAACACGCCGCGCGGACCGGCCCCCCAATGCGCCCAGCGATTGATGAAGTCGGGCGATTCCTTTTGGCCTGGACGCGACGCGCGGACCAGCGACCACGCATAGCCCAGAACCTGATCGCTGACGGGCACACGCGTCACCAAGTTTTGAATCTGAATGATGTCATCGCCCGTCAAGACCGGCGTGATCGTGCCGAGTTGTCCGGTGGTGACGCGGCGCGCGATTTCCCACTCTTCCAACCCGCTTGGATAATCGACCTTGATGTAGAGCAAGAACCGATCGAGCTGAGCCTCCGGCAAAGGATATGTGCCTTCTTGCTCGAGCGGGTTCTGCGTGGCCAGGACGAAGAACGGCGCCGGCAGTTTGTGGATTTGGCCCCCCGCGCTGATCTGCCGCTCTTGCATGGCTTCGAGCATGGCGGCTTGAGTTTTCGGCGGCGTCCGGTTGATTTCATCGGCGAGCACCATATTGGCGAACAGCGGCCCCGGCAGAAATTTGTATTCGCGGGCGCGGGTTTGCAAGTTTTCTTGAATGACTTCGGTGCCGGTCACGTCGCTCGGCATCAAGTCGGGCGTGAACTGCACGCGCTTGAAGGTCAGATGCAGCGCCTGGGCGAGCGAGCTGATCAACAAAGTCTTGGCCAGGCCCGGAACTCCCTCGAGCAAGGCGTGCCCCTTGGCGAAGATCGCAACGAGCACTTGCTCGACCACCTCGTCTTGACCGACGATGACTTTCGAGAGCTCGTCGCGAATGCGATTGTAAGCCTGTTCGCACTTTTGGACGGCGGCGACATCATCGGCTGAAACGGATGGGTTGGCGGGCGTAGCGGTACTCATGAGGGTCTCCGAAAATTCAACGGTTGAAAACGAGGGGTAGCAGGGAGGTTGGTAGGAACGGAATGGATAGGAAGGGTAGTTGGCGGTCTTGATGGATTATCATGGGAATCGCAAACGGCGCGCAATCGTCCTGACGCGGTTGGTTCGGCCACGGGCCGGATTCATTTAGCCGGCACGCAGCGCGATCGCGCGGCAGGCCGCTAGCCCCGACTTGCAGCGGGGCTAGCGCGCCAATCGCGAATTTCTATTTTGCTTCATCGAAATACTTTTTCAATTTTTCTTCATATCCGCGCGGCGGCCGATGCTGGGCCTTCGAGCGAATCGCGTTGCGAAGTTCGGGCGGCAGCTTGGCGACCCAGGGGTCTTCGACATACTGCCGGGCGTTCGGCGCGCCGTCATGGCCGTCGCCCGCCCGCACGCCTACGACCCCGGTGTTGCCGGATCCATGACCGGTGCCGGCGTCGCTCGGCATGGGCTGGCCTGGAACGGCAGGACCTGGGCTTTGGCCCATGCCTTGGCCTTGTTCTTGCCCCATGCCTTGGCCTTGCTCTTGTCCCATGCCCATCCCCTGACCCATGCCTTGACCTTGGGCTTGAGCGGCGGCGGCCGCCGCGGCCGCTTGCGGGCCAGCAATCATTTGAGCGGTGGTTTGCGGCGAGTTAGGGATCAAACCGGTTCCGAGCGGGGCGGGTTGGCCTTGGCCCATGCCTTGGCCCATTCCCATTCCTTGCTCCATTCCTTGGCCTTGGCCGGGTTCCATCCCTTGGCCCTGCTCCATGCCCTGTCCTGGTTCCATACCCTGGCCTTGCCCTGGTTCCATGCCCTGGCCTGGTTCCATGCCCTGCCCCTGCTCCATCCCTTGGCCAGCGGCGGGCATTGGCTGTCCTTGTCCCGCGTCGCCCATGGGTTGAGCCGCCATCGGCTGGCCCTGACCGTCGGGGTTGAGGTTGGAGGCCGCCTGCAGCGCTTCTTTGAGCGGCTGGTTGGCGACTTGGGTTTGGCCGGAGATATCCTGCGCGCCGGCGCCGGTCGCCTGCTGCGCGTCGGCAAACTTGTTCAATGCGTTTTGAAGTGCGCTGGCCGCCGCTTGGGCCGCGGGCGAAGGAGTGCTCATCGGCTGGCCATCGCCTTTCATCGGCGCGGCATTGTCGGCCGGATGGGCCGCTTGGTCTCCGCTGGCAGGAGTGTTAGCGGGTTGGTCTTGGTTATCGCCTTTGTCGCTCATCGGCTTGCCGTTGTCTCCATCCAGCTTGGCTAGCTCGTTGCTTTTTTCGGCGATCGCATCGCGGGCTTCTTGTTGCTCCTTGGCAAGGCGGCTGATTGCTTCGGCAATCGCCTGATCGCGGCGAACTTGTTCTTCGCGAGCGGCCAAGTTGGCGGCCGCCCGTTCCAGACCTTTGTTCACGTTGGCCTCCGCCGCCGCGGCATCGGCCGGCGACTCTTTCGCCTTTTCGGAACCTTGTTCGCCCGACTTCTCCGCGCCGCGCAGCGCCGTGGTCGCGCCCGGGTCGATTGGAGCAGCTTGTTTCGCAAGTTGACCGGCGTCTTGGCCTTCTTGCTTCAACTCGCCGGCTTCTTTCGCGGCCAACGCCTTTTCGGCGGCGGCGATTTGCTCCGCAGCCTTGTCGAGATCCTTGCCGGTCGCGGCTTGGTTCTGCTGGGCGGCATCTTTGTTGCCTGCCTCAGCCGCCTTCTCGGCTTGCTCAGACGCCTTGCCCGCCTCGCCGAGCGCGTCGGCGGCGTCCGGCGCGTCATCCTTGGCCAGGTCCTTGGCTTCAGCGGCAGCGTCGGAAACTTTCTTCTGAGCGGCGGCATCAGGATCGCCGGCGGGCGATTTGGCCGCCTTGTCGGCAGCGGCCTGCGCCAACTCCTGGGCTTTTTCTAACGCGGATTTGGCGGCTTCTCGCGCGGCTTGGGCCGTGTTCGGGTTGCCATTGAGGGTTTCTTTGGCGGCCTGTGCGCCGGCTTCTTGCGCTTTGTCGAGTGCTTGTGCGATCGGGTCGGCTTCTCCCTTGGCGGCGGCTTTATCGTCGGCTTGCTTCGCCAATTCGCCGGCCTTTTCGGTCGCTTGCTGCTGCTTCGTCGCGGCATCGAAGGAAGAATTGGCGCGGCCTTCAGCCAGGTCTCGCGCAGCCTGATCGGCGGCGCGTTGCTGGTCGAGCGCCTTGCCGATTTCTTCGGCTTGCTTGGCGGCGTCGGCCGCATCGGCCTTCCCTTCGGCACGCTGCTGCTCGGCTTTCGCCTCGGCGATTTTTTCGCCAGCTTGCTTTAGTTTTTCCAAGCGCTCAGCCGCCGTGGCCGGCTTGTTGGCGGCGTTTTCCACCGCTTCGCGAACCGGGGTGATTTGCTCAAGCTGTTTGCCGGCAACCTGGGCTAATTCGTCGGCGGCGGCACGCGTTTCATCCCGCAACTTGGCGGCGGCATCGGTCAAATCTTTGGCGGCGGCCTTGGCATCTTGGGCCGTTTCCGTGGCATTGGGCTTGGCAGCCTCGCCGGGATTGGCGGCAGCTTTATCCAATTGTTGGGCCGCGTCGGCCAGCGGCTTTTCAGCCTTTTGCAGCAACTGGGCAACGTCGGGGGCCGTGTTCTTCAAGCCTTCGGCGGCTTTTTCCGCGACCTTGGCCACGTCGCTGTTTTGGCTCGCGAGATTCTTGGCTTCCGGCGCGGTGAGTCCTTCTTTCTTTGCGACCGCGGCCGCAGCCTCTTTCGCGATTGCCTGTTCGGCGGCCGCCGCGCGTTCGAGGGCCTCTGCCGCTCGGGCCAACTCGCCAATTTTAACGCCCAACTGCTTGCGCTGGGTGTCGGCCGTCGCGGCGGTCGCTTCCGACAGCGCTCGCTCGAGCGCGTCCTGAGCGTTGGCCAAGGCTTGTTCTTTTTTCGGCGACGGTTGCTCTTCCGCGGCGTGGGCGGCTTCTTCCACGGCGTCGTGCGCTTGCTCGATCCGCGACTTGACTGCATTGGGCAATTGGCTGTTCGGCTGGTCCGCTTCTTTTTGTAGCTCCGCGGCCGCCTTGGCGAGTTGCGCCTTTTCGGCGGCGGGATCTTGCTTGGCCTTTTCGGCCGCTTCTTTCACCTGCGCCGCGATTTTCTCCAACTCCTCTTTCGCTTTCTTCAAATCGTCGAGCTGTTTGGCCAATTGGTCGGCGCTCTTGTCGGAATCATTGGCGTCGCCGGAGTTCTGCAAAATGTCTTCGATTGCGGCCAGCGCGGCCAACACCTTGTTCTGCTCGCCGACCGATTCGGACTTCTTCGTGTCGAACAAGTAGCCGGTCGCGTCGAACGCGCCCGCCTTGGCCTGTTCGAGATAGGGCATCGTCGAAGGGAAGCGAGTGAGGTTTTCGGCCAGCTTGCCGAGGTCTTTGTGAATGTCGGTTTCTTTGCGGACGATCTTGTCGGCCGCATCTTTATCCGCGGCCAGATCCGTTTTCTTGGTTTGGGCGCGGACTTCTTCTTGACGCTTGATCAAAGCGCGGACCATTTGCAGAGCCGTTTCGCGGTCGGCGTTGAGCAAGCCGGCGGCCTCTTCCAATTTTTCCAGCAGCGATTTCAGGCCCGCCAGGACCACCTTTTGGCTCTGGGCGGCCTGCGGCGTGCCATTGGCGATTTCCAGATAATTGCCCGCCTTGTCGAGCTCCTGGCCGACCTGTCCCGCCTTCAGAATCCGCAGGCCGTCGGTGGCGCCGACGCCGACCGGACCGCCCCATTTGCTCACATCTTGGAGCGTATCGACCAGATGCAGAAACAGGGCCTTCACGTCGCGCTGATCGTTGATCGTACTCAGCAACAGTTCTTCTTGCTTGCGCTGTTGTTGGGCCGGGATCGTTTGGGTCGTGTTGAGCACGTTCGTTTGCAACTCGATCAACCGCGTGACTTGCGCGGTCAACTCGGCTGCCTTCAACCGGCGCAGCAGGTTCTGCCGCTCGACCGACAAGCGGACCACGATATCGCGAACCATGGTGCGCGCTTCGTTCATTTTCTTGGCTTGCTCGGCGGCCGGCGCCGTTTGCGCTTCCACCAACTTGTCGACGACCGACTTCATTTCCTTGTCGACGAGCCGATCGATGTTTTTGCGCATCGTCTGGATGTCGGCGTAGATCGGCCGGTCTTGCAGGCCGTTCTCGCGCAATTGCTGCAACTGGATATCGAAGATGCCGCTGATCAGCTCGCGCGTCATTTCGCGCGCCCGCAATTGAACTTGCTCTTTAGCGCGGATCGACTCGCGCTCCTCCTTTTGAGCAAAGCTTTGCGACGTCGCCAGCAGCACGCAACCGGTCAAGCAGCCAATCCAAAAATTCCGTTTCATTTGGAACCTCCGATGCCGAGTTGAAGTTTGTTGATGTTGTCAATGTTGCGTGCGCCGCGCTCGTCCGACTCCGAGGTCACCGCATAAATTCCGCTTTCATCGGTGACATGGAACACGAGCGGTTCACTCAATCCCGACTCGCCGGGAACGCCTTCCCCGCGATAGTCGACGACTTCCAAGGTAACTTTGACTTGATCTCCCTTGGCGAGATGATAAGGGGCCAAGTTCAAGGAGAATTCTCCCTTCAGCGGCATTTGCTTCCGCAGCAACGGGGCTCCTTTCTTGCGAATCACAATCGGCGCGATCGCTTTTTTCGCGGCCGAGAGGGCGCCATTGTCCGAGGCCTTGTCGCTCGCCAATTTATCGCTGGCCGGTTGATCCGGACCTTTCTCGTCGGAAACTTGATTGCCGGAACCGCTCTCGCCGGTTCCCTCGTGCGTAACCTCTAAATGCAACTTCAGTTCGCTGATCGCAAAATCGTCCTGGGCATTATAGCTGATCCGCGGCGTTCCCGTTGGCAGCACGTATAACGTGATCGCGTCTCCCGTCACGCTCGGCTTCTGGTCGGGCCGAACGCGGACGGTTCCTTGAAGCGGCTGCTCGGGCGTTAAATCATCTTCGTCAACCGCCGCAATCTCATAGCGGAGATCGGCGGCAACACGGGCAAACGGCGTGTTTTTGGCATCCAAGGTCCAAACTTCGCGGCCGTTTTTCAGCGTCTTGGTCAGCGGAAAGGTTTGCCCTTTCGGCGGAAGAGCCGCGGCAACTTTCACGGCGCCCGCCGCTGGTTTCACGGCGCCCGCCGCTGGTTTCACGGCATCCGCTGCTGGTTTCACGGTGGGGGCAGAAGCCGGAACGCCGCCAGTCTTGGAGCCGGCTGCGTTGACATCGCCGGCGGGCATGTCGCCCAACGGCGCATCGGCGGCGAGCGCCGGCATGATCCGCAGCGACGCCGATTTCAACTTCTTATTGGCGCAGGTGATTTGCAAATCGACGCTCGAACCCTCGAGCACCGACAGCTGGCGATTGGCGACGTTCGTGTCCGCCTTCTCGTCGCCCTGGGCGTAGCTGGGCGGAGTGGAGGTCAAGCTGGCCTGCACCACCGGCAACGCCAGCACCACGACGGGCAGCTCTTTCGTATAGTCGTCATTCAAAACGGCCTGGAAATGAATCGACTCGAGCAGTCGCGGCAACTTCGCTTCGTAAACCGCCTCGTCCGTCGATTTCTCCTTCGAGCGACTGACCTTGTGGAGCGTGAGCGGCTCCCAACTCTCGCCCGCCAAAGAGCCGAGTTTAATCTGACCATCGTCGGGCAGGACGCCGGTCGCATGAATCTCAAACGTGATCGTCTTGCCGAATGGGCCGCGATAGGAGTCGTCGTGCAAGCTGAGGGGCGCGTCCCCGCCAATTACGACGACCTGCGCAATGTGTGTCGTCGAGGGGTACTTAACGTCGGCTAAACAGAGCCGCTGCAAAAATGCGAGGCTATGCGCCGGAAACACGACCGCCCAGACGGTCGCCGCGATCGCCAGGCCCGCCAAAATCGCGATTCGTTTGCGCAACTGGGCGGTGGGCAAGCCTTCCAAGAAATTCCAATTGCGGCCAAAGTCGGCGACATAGTCAATCACCGCCGATTGAAGTTGCGTGGAGCCCCAACGCTGGGCGTCGGGCGATTCAAACTGCAAGGCGGCGACCAACTCACTGTCGATTTTTTGATGCTTTTCAACCAGCAGCGCCATGTCGACT
This sequence comes from Pirellulales bacterium, assembly GCA_035656655.1. Lineage (GTDB taxonomy): Bacteria > Planctomycetota > Planctomycetia > Pirellulales > DASRSE01 > DASRSE01. The sequence continues at coordinate 2,299 of DASRSE010000312.1, read as the reverse complement.
TCGGTTTCGCGGTGCCCCAGCCACGGTCGCACCCAGCGGCGCACCGCCCAGGCTAGCAGGCCGATGTACAGCGCCAACGCCACGACGCGCTGCGGCACCGACATCTTGAGAGTCCAGTCCAGCAGAAATGCGCCGGCCAAAATGCACAGCGCGGCAATCGCCAGCCCGCAGACCGCGGTCCCCCAGCGGATGCTGGCGCGGCGGCGGCGCAAACCATCAAGACCTCGGCGGATAATACTTAAACGCGTCATGGCAGGTTAATCATCTTTCGCACGAACCACTCGCAGAGCATCAAGGCGACCAGAATTCCGAACGCGAGCCAGTTGTTCCAGAGCGGCTCGACAAGCGTGTTATGGATCACCTTGGGTTGCGCAGTTAAATCATCGGGTAAATTGTCGACAGTGTCGAGCGTATAGGTTTTTCCGCCGGAAGCTTGCGCGATTTCTCGCTGGAGGTTGGCATCGCGAACCGCGCTGCGACGCTCGCTCGATAATTCGCTAACCTGAAACGTCACATCGATGTTTTCGTTGGTGACAGGGTCCTTGACCCGGAGGCGATGTTCGCCCGCCACGCTCACCGGAAACCGAGCTTCATAAACGGCCTCGCGAACTTGGGTGATTCGCACCGGCACTTTGTCCAGATCGCCCGACTTTCCCTTGGGGAGCATCAGTTCGGCCTGGATTCGATGATCGGCCAACTTGTCTTCCGTGAGCGGTTCATAGTTCGCGTCGTAGGCTTCGATCGTGACCGTCACCTTGTCATCTTCTTTGTACTGCTGCTGATCGGTGCGGACGACGAACCGTTGATGCTCGCCGAGCAAGTGGCTCAAGCCGAGGCGGTGAATCATCTGACCCCAGAACTGGCGATAATAAAGCTCGCCGAATTTGCGGCGCAACCGCCACGTTTCATCCATCGCGAGATAAACGACCTCGCCGCGGCCGAGCCGCCGGATGGCGATCAATGGTTGATGCGTTTTATCGTCGTTGCACAGATCGGTCGGATGCTCGGCGAGCACGACGCCGTCTTTTTGCTTGTTCAGGACCGGTTGATACCACGGCAGCCGGCCGAGGTTGCCCCAGGCTTTGGCGTTCTCTTGTTCGGCGGTGCCGGTCCCTGACCCGAGCCGCATGAAATCATGCTGAGCCGCCGCCGGCGTCAACTGAAGCGTGAACTCTTGTTGATCTTTGATCTTGGCGTTCGGATCGACGATGACCGGCAGCATGTCGGCCAGGGCCGTATCGGCCAAGACCCCCGGCCCAAACCGCGGTCCGGAGATGATCACCAGTCCGCCGCCGAATTTTTCGACGAACTCGCGCGTCATTTCGCAAAAGCGCGGGGTCAAGGTCCCGGGCGGCATGTCGCCGATGAAGATCACGTCGGTCGCGAAAAAATCGCTCCGTTTGGGGGTCAGCGTGGGAAGAAAGAGCTGGTTTGTTTGGCGGACTTTCGCGTCGGCCGAACGGAGGAAGGTCCGGAAGCCTCGTTCGCCCACGAGCGGATCGCGATGAAAGACTTCTTTAATGAAGCGCCATTCCCAGGTCGGCTCGTATTCGACGTACATCAGCCGCAGAAAATCGTCCCGGGCGATCACCTCGCGCTCGGCCCGATTGTTTTGCACCGCTTGCACATCCGGAAAGCCAGTCGCTTCGGCCGCGATCAGATAGCGCCCCGGCTGCTTCGGCGTGAACTCGAACGACTCGACTTGGCTGCCGGAGGAGAGGGTCAAATCGCGGTCCCCGACCGGGATCGGCTCGCCCTTGCCTGGCCCGTCGACGCGCGTCGCGGTCAGCGTGACATGGGTGCGGCGACCCTCGAGACCGGTCGAACGGACAATCGCGCCGACAGTCGAGCGCTCGTCCTTCTTCATCACCGGCGGAACCTGCAAATCGACCGTCAAGTCGACCGCGTCGGTGGGTCCGACGCCAACGGTGTAGATCGGCACGCCGATCCGCGTGGAGGGAGCGTTTTCTGGTCCGACCGGGGGCAAGCCATTATTTTGGCCAAAGTCGCTGAACACGACCACACCCGCCAGATCGTTGGAAACGCGGCGCAGCGACAGGTCTTTCAGCGCATCGCCAATCGCGGTGACCTTGCCGGCGGTCGTGAGTTGGCCGGCCAATTCCTTCGGATCGATCGTGTGGTCTTCTTGGCCGCTGAGCTTGAGCGAATCGGCGCCTCCGGCGCGCTGGAATTGATAAGCCTGCAACCGGTACTTTTCCGCCAGCCGCTGCAGCAGATTGTTTTGCTCGCGGGTCAGAAGGTGCTGGACGTATTCTTGCCGAGTGGGTTTGACGTTGTC
>DASRSE010000311.1:0-4666 GCA_035656655.1 Pirellulales bacterium | reverse complement strand
AGCGTCGCCTTGCTTGACGGCCATAAGCTGCTGGCAAGTTTTGACTTAAGTCCGAGCGAACGGAGCGCCAAGGCGCTCGTCCCGGCCATTCATGCCCTCTGGCGCGAGGTTGGCTGGCAGCCGGCCGACACCGAGTTGATTGCGCTCGCGATTGGGCCCGGCTCGTTCACGGGGTTGCGCGTCGGCGTGACCACCGCGAAAACACTCGCCTATGCGCTCCGCGCCGCGGTCCTCGGCGTGAACACGCTGGAAGTGATTGCGAGCCAAGCCCCCGATTTCGCCGGGCGAATCACCGTTTGGCTCGACGCGCAGCGAAATCAACTGTTTAGCGCGACGTTTCAGGCCATCGCAGCCGCGCCGTTGCAGCCGATCGAACCGGCGCACATCGTCGACGAAGGCCCGGCCTTGGCCGCGCTCGTGCCGGGACAGTTCATAACGGGACCGGCGCTGAAGAAGATGGCGGCCGGTCTGCCGGCCCACGTGCAGCCGGTCGCCTCCCAACATTGGCAGCCCACCGCCGCGGCGATCGGTCAATTGGCCTTGCGAAAGTTCGAGGCGGGAGAGCGCGGCGATCTCTGGCGGCTAACTCCGCTCTATCTTCGCCAAAGCGCCGCCGAGGAAAAGTGGGATCGCGAAGGGCGGCCCTGATGCGCTCGCGCCCGCTCAATCCTCTTGCCGCTGCGACCAGAAACGATGGCCCGTCTTCGCAATGAACACGTCCTCCAGCGTCGGCTGGCCCAAGGTGATCGAGTGGATTTGACCGGGAAAGGCCTCGACCAGCCGCGCAATCCACTCGTGGCCATTCGGAATCTCGAGCCGCACGAGCTTATCGACGACCTGGGCCGGGCACTGAAAACGGGCCTGAATGGCCGCGGCCAATGCCGCCGCATCGGCGGATTGAATGGTGATGGCGTCGCCGCCGACGGTTGCTTTCAAGGCCGCCGGCGTGTCGAGCGCGACCAACTGGCCGGCATTCAAGATCGCGATCCGATCGGCGCGTTCCGCTTCCTCGAGCAGGTGGGTCGTCAGCGCGATCGTCACTCCCTCACGCTGTAATTGATGGAGATAATCCCACAGATCGCTCCGCGCGCCGGGGTCGAGGCCGGTGCTCGGCTCGTCCAGGAGCAGCAAGCGCGGCCGGTGGAGCATTCCCTTGGCCAATTCCACGCGGCGCCGCAGGCCGCCGGAAAGCGTTTCCACCCGATCATGCTGACGATCCATCAAGCCGAGCCGCTCAAGCATTTCGCGCGACCGGGCTTTAAGTTCTTCGCCGCGACATCCGTACAAATGGCCTTGATGACGGAGGTTTTCAGCGACCGTCAGTTTCTTATCGAGGCTGGGGGCTTGAAAGACGACGCCGATTCGCTCGCGCACCGCCGTTTGCGCGGAACGCACATCGAAGCCGAGAATCGAAATCTGCCCCGCTTGAACGGGAATCAGCGTCGAGATCAGGCGAAAGAGGGTCGTCTTGCCGCCCCCGTTGGGGCCGAGAAAGATAAAAATTTCGCCCGGCTGCACCGCCAACGAAAGATCCGCCAGCGCCCGCCGATCACCGTAGCGATGTTCGACGTGCGCAATGTCTATGGCGGGCGAGTCAGGCATGGATGGAGCCGCCTGGGCGGCTAATGTTCAGGCTCATTCAAATTAAATATCTCTTGCGCCTCGTGCGGGTCGCCTTGATGGAGCTTGCGCTCCTGCGACGCGTGATGGCCGCGATTGCCAATGTCCGGAATCAACATCAGCATCAAGAAAATCGACATCAAGCCCGCCGGGATCGTCAGCACGTATTTCCAATTGGCTTCGTATTTCACGTGCATGAAAAACAAGATCACGAGCATCGCCTTCGTGCAGGAGACGGCCATCATAAACAACCGGCCCACCATCGGCTGATCGTGAAACGGCCAGCGGAACGGAAAGTCCGAAAACGTCCAGAATGACAACGTCGTCAAGAAGCAGAGCGCGAAAAACACATAGATGTACTTCGCCAGCCCATGCTCGGCATGCGCGTGGTGCCCATCGTGCGACGACAACGCGGCGGATTGCGGGGCTTGTTCGGACATGGAAAAAAGCCTTCTCGGTAAAGTAAGTTGGCGTGCCTGCCACTTGTATACAGGCCAATCGGACCAGGATTTCAATCGTTCAAAACGGCCCGTCGGCGGATGCCATAGCTAGAACAAATACAACATCGGAAACAAGAAAATCCAAACCAGGTCGACAAAGTGCCAATAGAGGCCGACCCCTTCGATCATTCCGGCCGCGGTGTGATCGAGGCGGAACCGCAAGATGACCAAGAACACGATCAGACCGACGATCACGTGCAATGCATGGAATCCGGTCAGCAAAAAGTAGGTGCTGGCCCACATGTTTCCGCCCGGAATAATCTGCGGCAAGCGGAGCCAAGTATGCTGATGGTTCAGCCCCTCCGGCTCCTTGGAAAGCTCGCTGAGCATTTCGACCCGGCCGGCGGCGTAGGTCAGATGTTTTTTCGCCTCCAGCGTGGCCAGATCGCTTTTTTGGATCGTGGTGTTGGCCGCCGCCAAGTCCTTTTCCGTCTGTTCAAGCTGTTGCTTCGCGGTAGCGTCGTCCGCCTTTTCCTTGAGCGTCGCTTGCAGTTGTTTTTGCTGAGTCTCTAAGTCTGTTTTTGATTTTGCCGCCTTGGCCTTTCCCGCTTCCGCCTCGGCGAGAGTCGCATGCAGCTTTTGAACCTCCGGCGTCAGCGTGTCGATCTCTTTGCTCGCGGCGAGTTGTTCGGCTTTGGATTCTTCGTTGTGGTTGAGATAATAGTTGAGCGAAATGACGGCGGCTTTCTTTTCGGCCTCGGAGGCGTCGGTGTCGCCGATCTTGATTTCGGTCGGCATGATCATGAACTCGCGAATCCGCTCGCACAGATCAAGCTGCTTCTTTTCTTCGTCGGTCGGCAGCGGGTTCGCCACGTCCTTGGTTGCCCGCTTGGCGATCGCGGCGTTCACCTGGGCTTCGCGCTCGCGGAGCCGCGTATCGACGCCGGACATGAATTCGACGTCGGCCTTTTCATACATCAGACTATGTCCGCGCATCGGATACAGGCCGTGCGAGAATTTCGCCGTGTACTCGTACCCTTTTACGCCGAGAAACAAGCAGCCCAGCAGCAAGGTTCCGATCATGTAGAGCTTGGCCAAGCCCGACTTATTGGCCATGGCCGCCTCCATCGCTAGGACCACCGTCACGCTGGAGCAAATCAGCACGAATGTGTTGAAGGCGCCGATCGGCTCGCTGAGATGCACTTCGTGCGGTTCGGGCCACACCGGCGCGCCGAACCGGAGCACGATATAGGTTCCGATCAGGCCGGCGAAGAACATAATCTCAGTCGACAAAAACAGCCAAATGATCAGCTTGCTATTTGATAAAGGCAAACCCGGCTGATATTCCAGCTTCAAATGCGCAGGGGCCGGAACGTGTTCGCTTACAACTGCGGACATTGAATGATTCCAAGTTCAAATTAAAAGTGCAAAAGCCCGGCCCGCCAAGGCCGCCGGACAGCCTCTTAGCCAATCGCCGTGAGCATCATCAAGAGCAGCAACGAAGGCAAGTACACCAGCGACACCCGCAACAGTCGGCGCGACGAAATCTCGTCGGGCCGAATCAAAAAAGAATAAGACGAAACGATATAGATCAGCCCGAGCGCAACCGCCCCCAGCGCGTAGGCCAAACCGGCCACGTGCAAGTATGCCGGGACCAAGCTCACCGGCAGCAGCATCAGCGCCGTCGTCAAGGCTTGCGCGCCGGCCCGCCGCCCCGAAGGATCAACCACCGGCAGCATTTGCATTCCCGCCGCGGCGTACTGCTGCCGATAGATCCACGCGATCGCCATGAAATGCGGGAATTGCCAAAAGAAGACAATTAGAAACAGCGCGGCGGCCTTGAGGCCCACGATCTGCAGATTGAACGAGGCGCCGACGGCCGCCCATCCCATCAAGACTGGCAGCGCGCCGGAAATTGCGCCGACAAACGTGTTGGCCGGCGTCCGCGTCTTCAGCGGCGTATAAACCCAGGCGTAGATGAACCAAGTCAAGAGGCCCAGCAACGCGGTCAGCCCGTTCACCCAGTAGGTCAAATAGAGCGCGCCGAGCACGATCGTCGCCATGCCGAAACAGACGACTTCGAGGGCGCTTAAACGGCCGTCAGGCAGCGGCCGCAGCGCCGTGCGGGCCATCAGCCGATCCGACTGGCGCTCCCACCATTGGTTGAACGCGCTCGCGCTGGCGGCGACGAACGCCGTTCCCACCAAGGTGTGAAACAACAACCAGCCGTCCGGCATGCAGCAGCGGCCGATGAACGCGCCGACGGCGACCGTCACCAGCACCAGCACTCCGATGCGCGGCTTGGTCAATTCGAGATAATCGCTCGCCTTCGACAGAAGGGTCGCGCGGCGCGGTTCGCACAGCAAGGCAGTCGTGCTCATGTAGATACTCCACGAAACCGCGATGCCAGCAGCGGGCCGCCGGCTAGCTGAGATTGACCGACCGCAAAGCCGCGGAACGCCCACAGCGTGACCGTAATCGCCGTAACAAAAATGAGCGAACCAACCGCGACATGCGCCGTGGTAATCAGCGACGACCAGAACTCGCCGCGCTCGACCACCATCCCGGAGGCCAACCCCCAATTCGCCATGAACGGCGGCCAATTA
>DASRSE010000310.1:0-21516 GCA_035656655.1 Pirellulales bacterium | reverse complement strand
TTCCGTCCTGGCCATGAGCGGCGAAGAGACCTTGGCGCAAGTGTATCGCGAAGTCGAAGCGCCAAAAATGAAGAACTTCAAAAAGGCCGCGTTCATCGTCTTTGTCTATAGCATGGTGCTGACCGCCGGCATCAGCTTTCTCGCCGTGCTGATGATTCCGGACGACGTGCGGATGAAAGTCTACAGCGAGAATTTGATTAGCGGGCTGGCGATGCACGTGCTGGGCCCGAAGTGGGCGCAACTGACGTTGCAGGCGTTCGTGGTGCTGGTTGGTTTTTTGATTCTGTCGGGGGCGGTGAACACCGCGATTATCGGCTCCAACGGCGTGCTGAATCGGGTCTCGGAAGACGGCGTCATGCCCGATTGGTTTTTGAAGCCGCATCCCAAATATGGAACCAGCTATCGGATTCTGACGTTGGTGGTGGGGCTACAGTTGTTCACGATTCTGGCGAGCCGCGGCGATACGCTCATTCTAGGCGAAGCCTACGCGTTCGGCGTGGTGTGGAGCTTTGTGTTCAAGGCCTTGGCGATGGTCGTGCTGCGGTTCAAGGATCGGACTCCGCGCGAGTACAAAGTGCCGCTCAACCTGCGCCTGGGCAAGCTCGAGATTCCGTGCGGCTTGATCCTGATCTTCTTGGTCTTGCTCGTGTCCGCGGTCATGAATTTGCTCACGAAACAAGTGGCCACGACCTGGGGCTTGGGTTTCACGGTCGGATTCTTGCTGATCTTCGTAATCAGCGAGAAGACCCACGAGCGCCGCCGCCAAGGAGCGCGGCATCTGCATCAAGAACAGTTCAACCAAGACAAAACGGCCGAGATCAATCCAGCCCGGCTGGGGATCAAGCATCCGTATCGCAAATTGGTGGCGATTCGCTCGCCGCAGAACTTGTTCATGCTCGAACAGGCGCTTTCCGAAGCCGACCCGCAGACGACCGACGTAGTCGTGATGACAAGCAAGCTCGAAGCGTATGGAGTTTCCGACACCAGCGGCGACGAACTCGATCCGTACGATCGCGCGCTGATGACGGCCGTCGTGACCAAGGCGGAGACGATCGGCAAGCACGTCATTCCGCTCATCGTGCCGACCAACAATCCGTTTTACGCGGTGCTGCGGACGGCGCGCGAGATCGGCGCGCAAGAGGTGGTCATCGGCGCCTCGAACAAGTTCACGGCCGAAGAGCAGTTGGACCAAATCTCGCTGTATTGGATCGAACTGTGCCACGGCCGCGCCGTGCCGCTGACCGTCCGCATCCTCAGCCGCAGCCGCGATGTGGCCTTCGATCTCGAAGGGGGAAACCGCATTCCGAAAATCACGGAGCGGCGTGCGCGCACCGCCGCCGAGCTGCGCGGCGCGGGAGTCGGCATCGACCGGGTCTTGTTCGCCTACGACGCGACCGCGGCCGGCAGCGACCGTCTGCAAGGCGTGCTGACCATGCTCGATCCGCAGGTCGTGTTGAACCTATTTCTGACCGTTCCGGCAGATCAAGCAAACGGAGCGTTGACTCAAGACCTCGATCGCGCGAAACGGATCGGACGGACCATCGAAGTGGCGACGCCCGACCAAACCGCAGGCCAAACCGCCGCCGGATTGCTCGAAGTGGCGCGCCGCGACGCGTATAACCTCATCATCATCGGCCCTGCCCGCGAACAACCCCAGGGCGATGCCAGCGAGCAACCGGGTTGCGACTGGGATCAAACGAGCATCGACTTGGTCCAGCGCCGCGCCCACTGTCCGGTCTGTTTTCTCACGCTTCCGGCTTTGCCCGGCGAGTTGGAGGCGTAGCCGACTGTGGGAATACCTCCACCAGCGAGTCGGTGCTTTGCGCAATGGCGGATCGCGATCAGAGACGAACGATTTTTCGGGCAAATTCGCCTTTCCAGGGCAAGATCGGCGCGGGCCGGACCAAAAACTGACGGGTTTCAGGTGGCCAATGGCCCCGCAATCCGCTAGGATCAATGGCCCTGCCTTCGTTTCCCGCCTCACTATGTTTGGAGCGGCGCATGATTCCATTCAATGCTGCGTTTCCTCGCCGAGAGTTATTGCGCATCGGGGCAATCTCGATCTTGGGGACTGCGGCCATGCCGCGTTTGCGCGCCGCCGAGAGCGCGGTCCCGCGGCAGCGCAATTGCATCTTCATCGTGCTGCAAGGAGGGCCGAGCCACATTGATCTGTGGGACCCCAAGCCGCGGGCCTCGGAAGAACTGCGCGGGCCGTTTCCAACCATCGAAACCAAGGTGCCTGGCCTACGGTTCACGGAAATGTTGCCGGGCTCGGCCCAAGTCGCGGACAAGCTGTGCGTGATCCGCTCGATGACGCACAAGTTTACGAACCACATCGCCGGCACCTATATCGCGATGACCGGCTCGACGAATCAGCCTGACCGCGATCGCGAAGCCCACGCCGACGACTTTCCGGGCCCCGGCGCGGTACTCAACTATTTGCAAAAGGGAACACCCGCCGTGCCGCGCAGCATCTCGCTGCCGAACTGGCTGAGTATTCCCGGCCCGTCGAATCGCATGCCGGGGCAATTTGGCGGCTTCTTGGGAAATGTCCACAATCCGTTTCTGATCGAAGGCGATCCATCGCAGCCCGACTTTCGCCCGCTGTCGCTGAGCTTGCCGCCCGGGATGAGTCCGGGCCGCATGCAGACGCGGCTCGATTTGGCGAAACAACTGGATACGTCGGCGCGGCTCATCGAAAAAGATTTGGACCGCCAATACGATCGGCTGCGGCACAGCGCCTACGAGCTCGTCGTCGACAGCCGAGTTCGCCAAGCGCTCGATTTGAGCCAAGAACCCGCCGCCCTGCGCGATCGCTACGGCCGCACGAAGTTCGGCCAATCGCTGCTTTTGGCGCGGCGGCTGATCGAAGCGGGGGTGCAGTACGTGGCCTATAACTGCTTCAATCAAGAGTGGGACACGCACGGCGGGCTGCCGCATCGCTATGCGCAGATCGTGCCGCCGATGGATGCCGCCTTTAGCGCGCTGGTCGACGATCTGGCGACGCGCAACCGGCTCGAGGATACGCTCGTGATCAATACGGGCGAGTTTGGCCGCACTCCGGTGGTCAACAAGGACGCGGGCCGCGATCATTGGCCGAACGTTTACTCCTGCGTGCTCGCCGGGGGCGGCTTGCGCGGCGGCTATGTCCACGGCGCCAGCGATGCCAAAGGGGCCGAAGTGTTGGAACACCCGACCAGCCCCGCCGACGTGCTCGCCACGATGTGGCATCAACTGGGCATTTCGCCCACGACGGAACTGCACGACCGGCTGAACCGGCCGATGCAGCTTTCCGAAGGCCGCGTTCTGGACGAGTTGCGCGCGTAAACCGCTGGCACGCATCATCGTACACGCATCATCGTACACGCGGCATCTTGCCGCGTTCGCTACGGCCGCAAACCGGGACGCACTGGCAACGCGGGCCTGCCAGAGCCATTACGCCCGAGCCGTGATCTTCCGCACAAGCGTTCAGCGCGCGCGCAAGCGGTCAGTGCGCGCAAGCCAGCCGTCGGCGCGGTGAAGCGGCTGGAAGCCGCTTGTACTTGTCCATCGTACACGCGGCATCTTGCCGCGTTCGCTACGGCCACAAACCGGGACGCACTGGCAACGCTGGCCTGCCAGGACCATTACGCCCGAGCCGTGATCTCGCGCACAAGCCAACCGTCGGCGCGGGGAAGCGGCTGGAAGCCGCTTGTACTTGTCCGTCGTGCACGCGGCATCTTGCCGCGTTCGCTACGGCCACAAACCGGGACGCACTGGCAACGCGGGCCTGCCAGGGCCATTACGCCCGAGCCGTGATCTCGCGCACAAGCGGTCGGCGCGTGCAAGCGGTCAGCGCGCACAAGCGGTCAGCGCGCACAAGCGGTCAGCGCGCGTAAGCCAGCCGTCGGCGCGGTGAAGCGGCTAGAAGCCGCTTGTACTTGTCCGTCGTACACGCGGCATCTTGCCGCGTTGATTGTGCCGCGGCGTGGCGAGTAGCAACGCAAGCTTGCCGGCGTCCCCTCCTGACTTCAGGCATCCGACGCGTAGATCGCTACACGGCCTAAAAAAGCTACGTTTTTTCTTCTCGCCCCCCTTTCTTGACCTACACTTGAAGGCCCTGCGGCGCGCTGTAGCAAGCGGCGGTGCGCACGGCTCCCCTCTTGCTCTCAAGGATCGTCGCATGGATCGAATTGATGTCAAACGGCTGCAACTCCAAACGGCTTGGAATGAGGCGCGGCGCGGCGGCGGCCAACTCGTCGTCGGCCAAGTCATGACCGCCGCGCCTAGTTGCATTGACTCGCAAACCAGCGTCCTCGAACTGGTCAAAATGTTTCACGCCAAGGAATTTCGCCATTTGCTCGTCGTGGACGCGGCCGGCAACCTGCAAGGCGTCGTCAGCGATCGCGACGTGATCCGCTGCTTTGGCCCCGGCAAGTATCCGCGGCAAGAGTTGCTTGCCCAGATTCGAGCCGAACGGATCATGAGCACCGACGTCATCACGGTTCAACCCGACACCGCGCTGGACAAAGCGGTCCAGATCATGCTCGAGCAAGGCATTAGCTGCTTGCCGGTGGTGATCGAGCGGCGGACGGTAGGGATTCTGACCAATACGGACATCCAGATCATTCTGCACGAATTGCTGCAATCGGATTTGTTGAAAGAATCGGCAGCGCCCGAGTGGGTTGCGGAGCAGTGCGGTTGAAATAGGCTCCGGCCGAGGCCGGCGGCTTGCCCTGCACTCCTCGGCAGCCCGCTGGATCGGAATCGGCCCTCGTTCCGCGCTGCGGTCCGCGGCGAAAGCCGCGTCGTCCTGTAGCGGAGATGCCGCGCTCGCGTCCGGTGCGCATTGTGGCGAATTCTCGGACGAAACGGCGCGCCGCGAAATTCTTGAGCGGCACGCAGCCGCGCGGCCGATGGAACATGGCGGCTCGCTCTTGGCCGCATCGCCCGCCTCCGCTCGTTCCCTCCGAAAGCATCGCATCATGCCCAAAGACACTTTTCGCATCGTCACCCGCGGCGCCGATGGCAAAATCCGGACACGCGATTTTCAAGCGGCCGAGGCGATTCAACGGATGCATACGCAGATCGGCGTTGACGATTGCAGCACCGATCTGGGCTTGCGCGGAATGCCGGTGTTCAAAGGACTAGTCGGCCCGATGCCTGAAGGGAAAAACGTCGTGCGCTATGAATCTCCCGACGTGTTCGAGGCCTTGACGAAAGAATGGACCGCGACGAAGTCCGGGCGCCGCGGTCGAAAGAAACCGCTGGCCGACGAAGCGGTCGAATAGGCGCCTACTGCGGCGGACCCGCGCGCTGGGCTTTCCGCAGCAGTTCGGCGCTGGCTTGCTTGTCGCCCAACTGGTTGAGGATCAGCGACAAGCGATAATAAGAATCGCTTAGCAACTCGCGCGCCGGCCGCGGAGTCGCCGCCGTTTGCGGCATCCCCGACAAGGTCTGGACGGCCGCTTCGAGAAGTTGTCGAGCGTCGGCCAGCTGGCCTTGACTGCGCAAGATTTCCGCGAGCGAGCGCTGCACGATCACCAGCCACAGTTGATACGACGGCACATCCGGATAGCGGGCCACTAAATCGAGTTGGATCTTTTCGGCTTGGCGCAGCGCCGCTAACGAGTCTTCGGCTCGGCCCATGCCGCGCGTTAACGCCGCCAGCTTATGCAACAGCGGAACTTGAAACGCCGCATAGGCCGGGATGTCCGGATTCTCGGAGACGAGCTGCGCGGCGGACTCGAGCGCTCCGCGCAACTGCTGTTCTAGTTCGCGCTTCGCAGCCAGATCGCGCGGCTCACGCGCGGCCAGACGCGACTGCGTGACGATCAGATCAAAGCGATATTCCGGCTGTTGCGGAAAGTCCTTCACCAACTTTTGCAAGATTTGCAGCGCTTGGTCAAATCCGCCGTTCGCGTCGCTCGGCGTGGCAATCGGACTGCGGGCCAACTCGCGATAGCACCGCGCCAGCAACTGGCGGTAATCCGGCTCGGTCGGCACTTCGACGCAGAGCACTTTCAATAGCGCAATCGCCTTTTGCAGATAGGCGTCCTCTTCGCGCGGGTTTCCTGCCGGCCCGCCGTTGCCGCGCGGATGGTCTGGCCCTGGACCGGGCGGGTGAAATCCTTCGGACTCGTCCGGCGGAGGGCCATGTGGGTCGAATCCGCGGTCGCGCGGCGGCCCTGGATCGCGCTGCTCGAAGCGATCGAGTGCGCCGAACCCAGGGCGTTGAGGGGGCCGCCCCGGGCCTGAACCGTCGCCAAAATCGCCCGGCGCAGGTTCGCGGCTGGGGTCGGGGTGCTCACCCGGCGGGTTCTCGGGCGCGTTGCCCCGCGGCGCGGACGAGCCATTTGGCCCTTGAAATGCGCTCTTGGAGCCCGGCCCGTCGAGCGGCCGACCGTATGGACCGCGTCCGTTTGGTCCATCATGTCCGGGGCCATCATGCCCAGGGCCATCATGTCCGGGACCATCATGCCCAGGTCCATCATGCTCAGGGCCATCATGTCCGGGACCCTCTAGCCCGGCCCCGTTTGGGGCGAAACCATCGGGACCGCGACCAGCCGGGCCGCGGAAGCCGGGCGGACCATTGTCGCGGCGATTCGGGGGTTCATGCGAGAGCTCGATCAGGTCGCGACCCATCGGTATGTTGCTGCCGCGAATTGCCGTCGCGAGGCTGTAATAGGTGCGGGCCAACTCGTAGCGCGTTTCCGGCAAGGCGGATGCCTGCGCCGCCAGCGGCTCCAAGATCTGGAGCGCTTCGTGCAAATCGGTCTGGGCGGCGTCTTGTTTAGCGCTCGATTGGTTCAGGCGAGCCAATTCGTTGTGGATGTTCGCCAACTCGCTGGAAAAATTGTCGTCGTTCGACTCGGCCGCCAACTCTTCGTACAACAGGAGCGCCTTGCGGTAAGCGGCCTGGGCCTTATCGCGCTGGCCGAGATGCGCTTGAATATCGGCGACACGGCGATTCGCCTTGGCCGCCTCGCGCCGCAGCTCGCGATTGTCGGCGCCGTCGATCGCCAGCCGATCGTAGAACGCCAGCAGATTTTCAAGCACCACCGCCGTTTCAGGCGAGAGGGCCGGCCGCACCGGGATCGCCACTTCGGTTCCTTCGCTCCCGGTCAGAGCCAACTCGGCGCTGCCTGAGTCGCGTGGGGCAAATTGGGCATAAATCCGATCGAGCACGTCGAGGGCGACCTGGGTTGTCTGCTCCGCCTTGTGCCGCTGCTTCGACTCGGCTTCTTGCAATTGGCGCGAATCGATCAGGCCGCGCGTGATGAGAAACACGACCGCCACGACCAGCGCAGTAACCGCGCCCAGTAAACTGGCAATGGCCGGGTTCTTGCGGCCCCACCGCGCCAGCCGCTCGTAGGTCGAACTGCGCCGCGCGAGAATCGGCCGGTCCTCGCGAAACCGCTCCAAATCCTCCGCCAAATCGCGCGCCGTCTGATACCGCTGCCGCGGCTCGCGGGCGATCGCTGTCAGCACGATCGTTTCCAGGTCGCGCGGAATGTCAGGCACCAGCTTGCGCAGCGCGGTGGGGTGGCCTTCGAGGATTCTGCGCAACAACGACTCTCGATCGGCGTCGTAGAAGGCCGGCCGCAGAGCCAGCAGTTCGTACAACGTCAGGCCCAAACTGTAGACATCGCTGCGCGCGTCGGTCTGACCTTGAAACCGTTCCGGGGCCGTGTAATGCAAGGTGCCAGTCACGTCGCCGGTGCGCGTCAACTTGTCGGCTTGCATCGCCTTCGCCACGCCGAAATCCGTAACCCAGACCGTTCCTTGCGCGTCGACCAGCAAATTGGCCGGCTTAATGTCGCAGTGGAGCGTGCCATGTTGATGGGCGAAGTCGAGCGCATTGGCGACTTGCCAACCGATCCGCGCAATCCGCGCCCACCGCGATGCGGCCGCGGCGCCGGGCACCTCCGCGCCAATCGACCCGGCGGAGCACGCCGCAACCGCGCCTGCGGCGGCGCGCTCCGGATGCGCAAGGGTCGAGCGGTGCGCGGCAGCACCGACCTGGGGGCGGCTGTCGGAGAAGAGCTGTCGCACAACCTCGTCGAGTTGCGCGAGAGGGCCGCCGTCGTCGACCGCCGTGGATTTAGCGGTCTTCGTATCCCCCTCGAGCGAAACGGGCGTGTTGGTTTCCGCCAATCGGTGAATCACGCGATCGAGCCCGACCCCTTGGATAAAGGGCATCACGTAATAATGAAATCCTTCATGCTCGCCAACGCCAAAGACGGAAACGATGTTGGTTTGATGGAGGCGGCCGGCAATTTGCGCCTCGCGCTGAAAGCGCTGCAAATGTTCAGGAGCCAGCAACACGTGCCGTGGCAGGACTTTGACGGCGACGCGGCGCGCGAGCGATTCTTGCTCGGCCTCGTAGACGATCCCCATCCCGCCGCGGCCGATTTCGCGAATGATGCGAAAATCGCCTAGCCGCGTCAGTTGCAATCCGCGGAGCGACGCGCGGCTGCCGGAGCGAAATTCCTTTTTGACCTTGAGCCGCTCCATGGCCGCGATGGTGGGAAAGAGGGCTTTCAATTCGCTGGCGAGCTGCGGATATTTTCCGGCATATTCGGCCACCGACGGATGCTCGCCGCGCCGAAACCGGGCGCTGATCTCCGCCGCGAGTTCGTCCAGTTGCTCAAGTTCCGCGTCGGTCGCTGACATTTTGGCGGTTCGGTCTCCGTGGGAAGCAAAAAGGGCAACCGATGCGGCAATGAAACAGGATCCTCAAAGGGGAAGCGGCCTGTTCCACGCCGCGCCGGCCGCTCAGGCGATGGAGCTTCTTTTACGTTTCATTGAGCAGGCCCGGGACTTCCGCCAGGATCGCTTGCAACCGGTTCAAGGCGCGGACATAGCGGATGCTGGCCGCCTTTTGTTCGATCCCGAGCGCTTCGGCGACTTCGCTATTGGTAAGTTCCTCAAAATGGCGCAGCGCCAAGATTTCTTGGTCGGTCGGATTCATTTGGCCGATCGCTTGCTCGACTTTTTGCACCATTTCCGCGCGGCTAACCACCTGGCTGGGCGAGGTAAAGTTTCCGACCAGTTGATTGGCCAAGGCGGCGGAAGTGGTTTGCGACCACGGGCCCCCTTGCAGATCGACTTCGCGCCCGGCGCTCCGTTGCTGGGCGCCGAGGTGATGGCGATGCAGATCGACCAAGGTTTGACACACGACCAGCCGGAGCCACACGAACGGCGATAGCGCCGGGTTGGCCCCGAAATGCGCGATCCGTTTGGCCGCGGCCAAATAGCTTTCTTGTAATAAATCATCCGCGTCAACCCGCCCCAATAGGCGATGATCGAGGCGAAAGTTGACCAACCGCCAGAGCCGCTCGCGGTGCTGGTCGAACAATTCCGCGAGCGCGGACGGATCGCCGGCGCGGAGCCGAGCCGCCAGTTCGCTTTCCGCATTCGCAGCGCTGTCCATGACTTGTGTTCTGCCAAAGTAAACGGACGGGCCGAGCCCATTTCTACGGCGCCGCACCGCTCGGCCGGCCATGCACTCAGCGGAGGCTATTCCGCAAGGCCGCGTCTGACCGTCCGGCCGCGGCATTCTTCGTCAAAATCGTGGGGTGCGGGGGGCGAGCGGCGCAGCGAATTCGCGGCCGCCGCGGCCTGCTCTCAGCGGCGGCCCCTGCTTTGGTTATACCACGCGGCTATCGGGAACGAATGTCCGCGACGCCAATTCGGCCCCTACGCAAAACGGGCGGCGGGCCGAATCGCTTCGGCCGCCGCCACGGAAATTCGCAAAAAATCAGCCGCGGGAGGATGCCAGTCGGAGCCACCCGCCGGCTCGGCTAGTAAAACGGCTTGTCCGCCCGGCCGATTTATTTCTTCTTGAGCCCATCGACCATTTTCATGAACGCGGCTTCGTTCGCGGCGATGGTCTTACTGGGGCCGTATAATTTGACGAAATAGTTGCCATCCTTCTCGGTCGTGATGATTGCGGCCAGCATCCGATAGTCGGGCTTCTCCACGACTTTGCCCCCGGAAAAAGGGCCTCCCGCCGTCTCTTTGTAGGTGCCTGAGATATCGACCAGATAGACTTCGTTGCCAGCGATGGTCTTCTTTTCTTTCTTGACGTCTTTTTTGTCGGGTTGTTCAAATTGGCCGACCCAGCGCGCGATATTGTCCTCGACCGCGCCGCCCGCCCCCATCACCGTCAACCGGCCGTCCGCCTGATCGCCTTCCACTGCGGGGATGGCGAACTCATGGTCGACGATCCGCGTCTTCGGCTGCTTGCGAACCCACTTGTCCGGGGCGGTCAAGACGAGCTTCCCCTCGGCAATCGTAATCGCCGGATCATTCTTCGGGTCTTCGCCGCGCGTGATTGCCGGCGCAACCAGCCAACTCAGGACGACCGCGGCGAGACTAATGGGGAGCATCTTCATCGAAAGGTTCCTTTAAGGCGTGGATTAAGAAGCGATCGGGGAAAGGCAGCGGAGCGGCCCCAGAAGGGCAAAAACTCAGTCCCCATTATACGGCGACCCAACGCCGCCAATCTACCCGCCCAGCCTGCGTCAGGCGGAATACGTCAGCAACGGGGAATCTTTCACGAAATGCTGCCCGCAAAGATTCATCCACGCTGACCGGTCGGTTTACGAGCCGTTCGGACCGTTCATGGCCGGGGTTGCGGGCGCGCCATCCTTCGCGGGCGCGTTTGAATTTGCCTTTTCCGGCGTGACCGGCGGAACGCCGTCGCCGGAAGGGCCATTTGCCGCGCCGCTCGGATTCGCCGTGCTCGGCGGAGGGACGTCGGGCGCAGGGGCGCCGGCTGGGTTCATCGGCGCCGGAGCCGGGGTGTTGCCGGAGTGCAGCGCGAACCAAAGCAGCAAGCTAATCAGCAACACGGCGACCGCAATCAGCAAAATCGTGCCGTTTCTGCCAAGCTTCAGCGCGCCTCGTTTGGCCACGACTGGCAGAACCGGCGCGGCATTCGGATCCGGCGGCGCGGCCATGTGCAAGCCGGGCGACCAAGCCGCCGTTTCGCCAGGTCCGGCAAACGGATTTGAACCGGCAAATGGATTCGGGGCGGCAAATGGGTTCGGGCTTCCATCCGGTGCAGCAGCGGTCGCGGTCGAGCTCTCCGGCGCCGGCGTAAACGCCGCGGGGCTCGGACGCGGAATAAGAATCGGCCGCGGCCGACCGGTGACGCTCCGCCCCCCGCGCGACTGCGGCAGCGCTGCCGCCGGCAAGCCGAATGGGTCGCTTGGCGCGGCAGTCCTTGCGGACGACGGAAAAGGGCTCGGCGCAGCCGCGAACGACGACGGCGCCGCAAACGGACTAGGCGCAGATTCAGATGGAGTGGGGGAAGGCGCAAAGCTCGGCGCGGGACCATTCGCCGCGCCGCCAAACAACGAACTGGTCGGGGCCGGACCCAATTGGATTCCGCCGGGCGGAGTCGGAGCGTCTTCTCCGTCGTCGTCCGTGATTGTATTCGGCACGTCGACCTTGATCCCGCACTTGGGGCAAATCCCCTTCTTTCCGGCAAGAAAATTCTTGACGTGGAGCTTGTGACCGTTCGGGCAGCGAAACTTGATTCCCATGGCTTTATTATACTATCGCGAATGATGATTGGTAGTTTGGCGATTGCAGCCGTGGGAAAAACGCGGTTCGGGCGGGTCGAGCCGATGCCGAGCCGCGCTCCGCGGAGAACCAACGCGCGGTTCGGCTCGCAAAATACCGACGACGGGTCGTCGCGCCGCGGCGCAGAGGGGTTGGTGGAATCGAGCAAAGCCGGGCTGCCGCTAGAAAAGGGGTCCGTTTTCGGAAAATTTCTGTCAAACACGAGGCAAATCCCGCACGCTTAGATATGATAGTTAGGTGTGCGGCCTGAACGATTCGGAGTTGGAACAGGCCCGCGCAGGCGTCATCGAGCGCTCGTTCGAGCCGGATGGCGCGTGTCTTCGCAGCGTTCTGCCGGTCGGCGTTTCTAGCATGCCTGGCGGCGGCCCTTTTCGAGTCATTGGAATCACCACTCATGGACCCAGCCGAGCACGACGGCCCAATGGAAATCGCCCTGGTGGGCGAATTAACGGATAACGAAGCAGACATCACCGAGAAGCTCTTGAGCGTGCGGCCCGGCGGCGAATGCACTCTCTACATCGATTCGCCCGGCGGCAGTCCGTATTGCGCCATGTCGATCATGACCGTCATCTTGCTCCGCGGCATCCGCGCGACGGGCATCGTGACCGGCGAGTGTTCCTCGGCGACGTTGTGGCCTTTTGCCGCCTGTCAGCGCCGTCTCGTGACCCCCTTCAGCGTCCTCTTGTTTCATCCCATGAAGTGGCAGAGCGAAGAGCATGTCGGCCTGGCCGAAGCGGCCGAATGGGCGCGCCATTTCGGCAAGCTCGAAGGAGACATGGACCAGCTTCTGGCCGAACTGTTCAAGGTCTCCTTGAATGAGATGGCACGCTGGATCAGTCCGGGAAAATACGTTTCTGGTCCCGAATTGGCCGGCGCGGGCTTAGCGGAGTTGGTCGAACTCAAATCGCTGAAGAATTTCGGCTTGAACGGCACGCATACCCGGCTGCCTAAGCGACTGAAAGCCCGCGCGAAGCCATAGAAGAATTGCGAAGCTTCGCTCCGCTCGGCCGACGCCATATTTTGGACGCCATATTCTGGACGCCTTGTTCCCGGCGGCTTGCACAGCGAAAATCGCCTCCGTGCTGACCCCGGTGGCGGCCTTCTTCTGGACGCCTAGTTCCCTTGCTGCTTGCACCGCGGAGCGCTCGCTTGCCGGCTCCGTTTCGGGCCGGCGGCGTATGGACCAGTTCGCCTCTTTCATAGCTGCAGGTCTCAGGTGCAGACGTTGGGGGAATTGCTCAATCTGTTGGAGCGGCTGCCGGAGCGATTTGAAGTTTGTTACGAGGCGAGCTGCGTCTACGGTTTTTATCACGACCTGCTGAAGCCCCTGGCGTGGGTCGGGAATAGGGCCATTGGCCAAAGGGCTTTACGCCTCGGCGGCGGGGATGGTTTTTAATATTAAGTCGGCCCGCTCGCGGCATCCGTCGGCGAGGATCGTTTCGGCGTTCGCGCGATCGATCTCCGTGGCGCGCCGCAGCCCTTCCGCCAGGCTCGAAGTGATGCCGGTCGCGAGGTGCCGCCGCGCGAGCCGCCGGACCGCCTCGTCCAGCGAGCAATCGACAAACACCCGCAGATCGAACAGCGGCTCGGCACGCCATGCCTGCATCAGGACGTAGATTCCTTCGACAATTACCAGTGGAATGTCGGGCGTGACCTGCGCGGCGGCGGGCCGCGGGTCCTTCTCGGCGTGGTCGAAGCCGGGAAACACGCCTCGGCGAGTCTGGCGCAAGGCGGTCAGGTCGGCCAGAAAGAGCGCTCCATCAAACGTATCGAGCGCGCCGCGGCGCCGCAACTGGTCGGCGTCGAGCCGGCTGCGCGGAAGGTGATAGCCATCCATCGAAAGAATCGCCGCGTCGGGTCGCCGCCGCGCAAGCGCCTCGCAGAGCGACGTTTTTCCGCTGCCGGGAATGCCTGCCACGCCGACCAAGTAGGCGGCCGGATGAAGCGCTAACTCGGCCAACAACTGTTCGGCGAGGGCGTCCGGATCAGGCATGGCGGAAACGGAGAGGGACCAGCGCAGCGGCGTTTCCACGGCGGAAGCCGACTTTGGCGAGAATAGCCGTTGCGGCAGCGGTTCGCCAGCCCCTTCGCGCGAACTGCCGGCGCAACTCGAATGCCGAGCGTGAATTTGGCCAAGCCGCGGGGCGGGCTTCTGAATGCAGACCGCCGCGCCGCCGGCCGGGTTCTAGCGGCAGAAGACTTTCGCGACGGCCTTCAAATGGCAGAGCAACTCCTTGCTCGGGTCGCCGGCCGACTGCCGCGACCACTGTTGCAGCAGGCTCCCCCCTTGCGGCCAGCGGATTTCCAGCGCCGCGGAGCACAGGTCGAGAATGTGATACGTCCGCCGTAAGCCGAGATTTAAGCGGCTCGCGATCTCCGACACCCCCAGCGGCGCGCCGCGCGTGCCAATTCGCAACTCGAGCAATTCTCGCGGCTCGCGCCCCAAGTCGTGTTCGACTTGTTCCAAGATCGGCAGCAGAAAGTCGCGATTCAATTCGGCGAGCTCGGGCAATCGCGCCTGCTCGCGCTGGTTGCGGAGCCACGATTCGGCCGCCGCCAGCCGGTTGGGAATCAACCGCGGGCAGAGGTGGCAAACGGCCGCGTGCTCGAACAACGAATGCAGCAAACCGAACACTTGCAAGATCGCCGTGACGCGCTTGGTGCCATAGTTTTTGCGGGCGCGGAGTCCGTCCAAGCTGAGGGGCAGAAACTCGCTAAGCGCGGTCGACCACAGCGGCTTCGGCAAATCTTGCAAGCTTTCGGAGAATCGTCCGAGCGGCTCGCCGGCCAGACCATGCCGGACGATCGTCGCTTTCCACTGTTGCCAGATTCGCTCGTTCAGATCGCTCGCCAGCGGCTCGTCCGTTGCCGGTTCAAGCCGAGTCGCCGAGCGGTCGGCGGCCTCGAGCGCCGTGGCCCGCTCTTCCGCCGGCGTGGTTTGCGCGGCCCGGCCCAACAGCGTCAGCAATCCGGCTAGCTTTTTCACCCCCACGCGAGGCAGATTGCGCAGCTCGGCGAACGACCGGTGAATCACTTCGCCGAGGGTCCAATCGAGCAGCACAATGGGCAGCGCGCGATCGGAATCGCAAGCCCAAAAGCCGAGCGGCTGTTGCCAGAGCGTTTCGTACTGCGGCGCTTGGAGCTGCGCCTGCAACGATGCGAACTTGCGCCGCAACGGATATTCTCGCCAGCCGGACAGCGCTCCGCGCGCGATCGCCTCGCCGCGGAAAAATGGCTCCGCCATCATTCCGCTGGCCGCTGGATTTGCCGAAAGTAACATGAAGGGTTCCCTTTCCTCGATTCCAAAACGATCGCGAACTATTTGCTGCGGCGCTGGCGAGCGAACAGCAAACCGAGCAGCCCGAGGCCGGCCAGGACGAGCGTCGATGGTTCCGGCAGCGGAGCATTGTGGCCGTTCTGGCCGTTGAAGGCGTTCACGATCGCCGCGATGTCGTTGCCATCGACTTGCCCGCTGTAGTTTGCGTCGCCGTTGGCCCAACCGCCGAGATGGAGGTTAAAGCCATTCACGGCCGCCGCGATCTCGTTGCCGTCCACCTTGCCGTCGAGGTTCAAGTCGCCGAAGAACGTGTATTTCACGAGCGTGGCGTTGCTGTCGATCGAGACATTATCAAAGCTGGTCAGGCCGTTGGTGTTGTTGATCACGCCGAGTCCGGTGATCGTGTCGCCGCTGCTCGTCATGAGGCCATTGCCGGATTGGCCCGCACGGGCCATGTCGGCAACACTCGCCAGCGTCGCTGTCGCGGCGCCAGAGTTGGCGTTGTTGACGATCAGGTCATTGTTTTTCAGATCGACCGTGCCGTAGTAGTTGCGGCTGCCGAGCGCCGCGCCGTCGTTGTGGATAGACAACGAATTCAGCACGCTGACCTGGTTCGGATCGCCGGCGGAGTTCATGCCGCTGACGGCGACCGTCGCTTTGGCGGTCGTGTGGCTGCTATCGCCGTGAACCGTCAAGCTGCCTTGCACGAACTGATTGGCGACCAGTTTTGCATTGGCAGCCAGAGTCGTGCTGCCGCTGCCTGAAATGGCGCCGGCGGTGGAACTGCCGGTCGCGGCATTGAGCGTGCCGTTATTGGTCACGTCGCCAATTCCGAGGGAACTGGAACCAGACTGATGCAAATTCGTCGTTCGGCCGGACATGATCGTCAAGCCCCCTTGCAGATTGAGGCTGCCGGCAGTCGTGGTGATATCAAGATCCGTGTTGCTGCTGATGACCGGCGCCACGATCAATTGATTGTTGCCATTGACCGTGATCTGGGCGTTGCCGCTCCCTCCGGTGTTGTCCAAATTGAGGGCGTGGAACGCGTTTTGGCCGATGGTGTAGTTCGCGCCGCTCAAGATCAGCGCGCCGATCGTTTGATCGGAGCTCAGCAAGATGGGCGAACCTTGGTTGGCCTCGCTGCCGTTGAACGTCGCGGTCAAGCCTGGCCCGCTCGGCTGAGCCGGAGTCCAGTTCGCGTTCGTCGTCCATTGATAATCGCCGGACGAATTGGTCCAAGTTCCATTGCCAATCGCCGGACCGGTCGATCCATTGGCGATATCCAAGAAAATGCCCTTGAGCAACGGGTCATTGATCAGCGTATACGTGTAGGCCGGGTTCGCGAAGGCAAAGCCCGCCCCCAGTTGGATCGAGTTGGCGCTGTTCTGTTGCAAGAGCGTGAAGCCCGTCTGACCGACGAAGTTCGCGACCGTGTTGTTGTCGCCGTTGGCATAGCTGAACAGCTCGTAATAAGCGGTGCTGCCGCCGGCGACGTTCGGGAAGGCCCCGATGGCATTCAACGTCACGGATCCGCCCCCGGTGCCTGGGAAAACCAATGCGCCGTTGGCGGAACTCAACAAGGCGACGGTGCTGGAGACGCCCGGCGCGGCGTTGCTGGCGCCCGGCTGCGCACCGTCGAAGACGAAGTCGAGATTGGTCGCCGTGTTCAGCGTGAGGGTGCCGGACGTGGTCAAAGTGCCGATCGTTTGCACACCGGCGACGAGATTGCCCGGCGCCAAGTGTCCGCCGCTCACGGTGATACTGCCGGCGATGGCGCCGATTCCGCCCAAAGTGCCGGTGCTGGCGACGGTCACATTGCCGGACCCAGTGCCGGAGCCGGCGGCATTGTTGACGAGCAACGTGCCGCCGCTGATCGTAGTGCCGCCGGAGTAAGAGCTCGCTCCGGAGAAGGTTTGGACGCCGGTTCCGGTCTTCGCGACGGCCATGGTCGCCGTGCCGGTCGTCTGATCGATGATCGACCCGGAGAAGGCATAGTTGCCGGAGCCGGTGAGGGTCATGGCGACGGATCCAATCCCGCCTGTGCCGCCGCTGGTGTCGGTCTGGCCGACCACGGTGCCGCCGCCCGTGCTGCCGTCGTTCAGGCCGGCGAAGCTTTGGCTATGGTTTTGATCCGCATCGTATTGAAAACCCCCGACGGAGAAATCGAGGTATGCGCCCGAGTTGATATATACCGTCGTGTTGGTTGGCAGGGTGTTCGTCACGCCGAGGCGGAGCTTGCCGCCTTCGACATGCGTGTCGCCGCTATACGTGCTGGCCGCGGCCACGGCGAACGACTGGTTGTAGTTGCTGTCAGCCAACCACAACTCACCAGCGCCAGCCTTCGTGAAGTCGCCCGAGCCGACAATCTGCGCGATGTTCATCGGGTGTTGGTTGTCGGCGATTCGCGGAATGTAGTTCACGGTCGCATTCCCATTCAAGGTCACGACCCCGGTGCCGAAGCCGTTCACCATTCCAGAGACCAATTGACGATAAACCGTCAAGATTGCATTGGCATTCAACGTCACGGGCCCGATGAACGCCTTGTTGTTGCTGCCGGCTCCTGAATCCTGCGAAATCTGGCCATTGCCGGAGACAATCACGGGATTGAGGAATTCATATTTGTTGCCGCTTCCACCGGTCAAACTGATCGTACCGCCGTCATTCAAGTAGATATTGCCGCCGCCGTAAACATTGTTCACGGCCGTGCTGCCATTATCGACCGCCAAGGTGCCGCCGCTGTTGATGTTGATGTCGGCGTTTGAACCGCCCCACGCCGTGGCAGTGCTCGCGGAGCTTGCTCCCATCGCCAGCTTGCCGCCGTTGATGGTGATGCCCGACTGGGTGCCGTTGCCGGAGAGCGTCAGCTTGCCGGCGTTCACGACAATCTGACCGGTGAACGTGTTGTCTGCCGACAATGTCAAGTTGCCTGCGCCGCCTTTGGTCAGGCCATAATTGAGCCCCGCATTGATCGGGCTGGCGATCGTCAACGTTGCGCTGCTGCTGCCGACTTGAATAATCCCCTCGGGGTTCCCATTGGTGCCGAGCGTGATCGAGTCGATCCCAGTTAGCGTCGTACTGAAGCTCGTCGTCAAGGCCAACGCGCCGCTGGTGCTGTTGAGCGTCGTTCCGGCGACGCCGGTATAGGCGATTGCCGCGCCCGGCGCGAGGTTGATCGAGTTGGCGATATACGGTCCGGTCGCCAAGCCCACGGCGGTCGTCGAGGTATCCTTGACGTTTTGGTCGTCGGTGATGCCGGTCGAAAGCGCGCTGAGTTGGACCGTTTCGGTCGCCGACAGGGGCCGGAGGCCGACCCCCGCGTCGTAGGTGGCAAAGTTCGTGCCGGTGCCGGTGGCGCTCACATCGGCGAGCAACCACGGGGCGATCGCCAGATTTAAGGTATTACTGGTCCCGTTCGTGGTGTTGGCCGTTTGCGTGCCGATTGCGGCCAATCCCGAGGCGTTGGTGAGGAGGAGTTGGGTATACGCGGTCGTGGCCACGCTGTTGATGCCGAGGTTCGACCCTTGAACCAACCCGGTGGCAGTGCCGGTGCGCGTGATGCTGGCGGCAGTCAGAATGCCCGAGTGGCTGCTCTTGCTGGTGAGGGTGATCGTATCATTGTTGACGAGCGTGAGCCCGCCAACCGTTTCGGTCGTGTTGGTATTGGCGTTGCTGTCGAACAAGAAGGTACCGCCGTTGAGCGTGATTCCCGTCGTGTCGCCGATCCGATCGTTGTTGTTGGACCCCGCGCTTCCAAAGGCAGGCGCGTTTTGCAGCCAGAGCGTGCCGCTATTCACGAAAATGCCCGTGCTGTTCTTGATCGAGCCATTTCCGCCGGCCAAAGCCAGCGTGGAGCCGGGGTTCACGGTGGTGGTGCCGGTATACGGGTTCGCGCCGTTCAAGACAACGGTTCCGGCTCCATTCGTGGCGCCCGCGTTATTGAAGAGCGAGACCCCGATCAGAACGCTTTGAGGGGCGTTATTCGCGCCGTCGATTAACACGGCGTTAGAAACGGACAAGACATTTCCGCCGGCGCCCGTGAGACGATAGACGCCATCGGAGCCGGCCCCGAGCGTGCTCGCGCCGTAGAAGACGCCGAAATTGTTTTGATTGCTGGTCGAGCCAATGAACGAGTTGCCCATCGCCGACTCATCGATCGGAGTTGTGAAGGAACTCGCCGATTGGGTGAAGCTCGTGCCGATGGCGACGACACCTTGGGTGCTGGCGGCCCCGAACGTCGGCACGCCGTTGTAATTGAGGATGAGCTCCGGCAGCGAGCCATTCACGGCGATCGCGGTTGGCAATCCGGCGGCTTGGAAAATCACCTTTTGATTCGCGCCGAAATTCGTGGCTGCATTGAGCGTCACCTTGGACTCGTTGGCGACGACCAGATCGTTGTCTGCGACATTCGCGCCGAGCGTGGCGGCCGCGGCCACCGTGAACGAACCGCCGCTGACCACGGTTCCGCCGCTATAGGTGTTGGCGCCCGCCAAGGTCCACACGCTCGTGCCGCTCTTGACCAAATTCGTCGGATTGCTGCCGTCGTCGCCGATGATCGGGGCGAAGCTATTCGCTCCGGTGTTCGTGCCGGTGAGGGTGAGCGTGTGCGCGCCCGATCCGCCGAATGCCAGCGCGCCGGCGCCGTTGAACACGACGGGGTTGCTGGAGCTCGTAATCGTCGCGGTCAGGCCGTTCGCGTCGCCGATCGTAAACAGGCGGTCGGTCGTCGAGGTGCCGGTGATCGTGAGCGTGCCGCCGCCGAAGACGAGATTGGCGGCATCGCTCGTGCTCGCGCCGATGCTGCTGTTCGCGCCCCCCGCGGCCACCAGCGCGGCGGTGAGCGTACCGCCGTCGATCGTCGTCGGTCCGGTGTACGTGCTGTTCGTCGCGCTGAAGGTTTGATTGCCGGTGCCAATTTTGGTGATCGAGCCGCTGCCCGTGATCTGGCCCGCAAACGTACTGCTCGCGTTATTGTTGCCAATTTGGAGATTGACCACCTGGGACGCGATATCTTGCAAGTTCAGGCCGAGCCCGCCGGTGCCGCCGCTCAGGCCGCCAATCGTATAGGTCGAGCTGACCGTGCCGAATTGCAGCCCATTCGTTTGCGTGTAGACGAACGTCGAGTTTTGTCCGGCCAAGGCGTTGTTCAGTTGGATCGAGGCGGTTCCGCCGCTCCAAGTCGTGTTGCCGGTGTAGGTATTCGCTCCCGAGAGGACGAGATAACCGCCGCTGATCGGACTGACGCTGACCACTCCTGCGCCGGAGATGACGCCGTTCACATTGATTTGGCCGTCGGGCTGAAAGATGAGGCTTTTAGCATTGCTGGAAATGGCGATGTTGCCGCCGATGGTCAGCGTGCTGCCGGCGTTGGCAGCGATGCGGACGTTGACGCTGCTGGTCGTGGCGGTGATGTTGCCGTTCCAGACGTTGTCTCCGCCGACACTCCGGAGGGCGCCGGTGTTACCGGTTTGACCCTCGCCGGCGAGCGTCAAGCTTTCGCCCGCGACGGTGATGCCGCCTTGCAACTGCAAGGCCGATCCGGAGGCGACGGTCGTGTTGCCGCCGACCGCGCCCAAGGCGTTGTCGTTTTGGATGTTGAGCGCGCCGCCGCCGCTGATGGCGGTCGCGCCGGTGTACGAGTTCGAGCCGGAAAGCACCCACGTCCCGGCGCCGGATTTGGTAATCGCCAGCGTGCTGGCCGAGCCGTTGCTGATAGCGCCGCTGATCGTGTTATTGCCGGTGTTTCCGCCGCTGAGGGTCAGTGTCACGGTCGAGGTGGTCGCTCCGCCCGAGATATTCCCGCCCAAGGCGAGGACCGCAGTTGGCGAGCTGGCATTGTTTTGGAACGAGTAGACGCCGGCGGTCGTGGCGGTGGCCGGTTCAAGGATCAGCGGCGCGTTGACCGTTTCGGTCGTGATGGTGCTGTTTAGCGTCGCGGCGATTTGAATCGTATTGGTGGCGCCGCTGCTCAAGCGGAGCGCGTTGCCGTCGGTGGTGCCGATGAAGAAGGCGCCGGCAAAGGTGTCAAAGGTGATGCCGCCGATGTCGAGCGTCGCCGGGTCGATCACGACCGGAGCGGAACTGCTTCCCCAGCCGTTGACGAGCGAAGTCGTGAACGAGCCGATGTCGCTGTTGGTCAACGAGCTGGTTGAGCCCGGCGCGATGCCGCTGGCCCAATTGGCGGTTGTCGTCCAGTTCGGGTCATCGCCGCCGCCGGACCACGTTTGAGTGGTGGCGGCGCGGCTGCTCGACGCGACGAGCAGGCCGGCCAACAGCGCGAACGAGGGAAGAAACATCGAGCACAAGACGCGCCCGCGAAGCCAAGCCGTCGCTTGGAACGCTGGCTGCGTTGGGAGAGAACGAGAACGGAGCATGGAAAAACCTTGACTGGATCCAACAGGTGGGAAGATTCAGACTCGACGAACGGTCAACGCACGGGCTGCGAGCGTCCTGCTCTGAGACAATGCTCCGGCTTGGAGCATCGAAATTCGGTCCGCTGGCGGCCACGAAAGGGCGGCGGCGGAGAAGGGGCGAAAGGTGGGGAAAAACAGCTACTGCAAACAGCGGGTCTGAG
Source organism: Pirellulales bacterium (assembly GCA_035656655.1). Taxonomy (GTDB): domain Bacteria; phylum Planctomycetota; class Planctomycetia; order Pirellulales; family DASRSE01; genus DASRSE01. The sequence goes on along the minus strand of DASRSE010000310.1, from coordinate 94 downwards.
GGATTGGGTCGTAAGCACTGGCCTAGGGCGCGACCGCGCCCGGATGAAAATCATCGGCCCCGTGATAAATCGCTTTGCCCCAACTCTTGCCTTT
>DASRSE010000309.1:0-10799 GCA_035656655.1 Pirellulales bacterium | reverse complement strand
AAAAAACTTTGCCTCGAGGTGCTCACGCTGCAAGTGGAAGTCGTGGCGGGCGCGCGCCAACTCTTGAGCCCGCAGCTTCGACCGCAAGGGCCGCCATAGCGCGGCGCCGGTCGCCATAACCACAGCGCCGATGACGATGATCCAATCGAACGGGGTCATGCGAAGAACTCCCTCTGAACGCCACCCAAACCGAGCCCCCTAACAGAATTTATTCTAGGCAATCGGCCGCGACAAAGACAAGAGAGCGAAAATTTCAGGCGCGATTTTGCGGCCTGGGACCGCTTCGACTCGCCGCGGACCCCGCAAAAAACTGGCCGGCCGCCAAACCGCCCAAAGTGACATTTGCCATAAAACCGATCAAAACGCCCGCGCGCCATGCGCTCGCGGACGGCGGCCGAACCATTCAACCGCAGCGGAACCGGCAGCAGGTCAAGGGTGTACGAACTCGTGTTCCGGGTGGCGCACGGTCAAGACCGGGCAGCTCGCTTTGCGCACGACCTTTTCTGCGACGCTGCCCAGCAGCATGTGCGCGATCGGCCCGCGGCCATGCGTGCCGATCACGATCAGGTCGACGGCTTGTTCGCGGGCATAATGCAAGATTTCGATGAATTCGCTGCTTCCCGAACGAACCACGAGTTGCGCCTGATACTGCTGCTGCTCTTCGGCGGAGAGGATTTCGCCGAGTTGCTTGTGGGCCGCTTGCTCGATGTCGCGAAACAGCTCGGGCGAATAGGGGACGAAGCCATCCGGCAGCCATTCAACCATCACATGCAGCAGATGAATGGAGGCCTTGAAGGCGGTCGCTAACTCCTTGGCGTAGGTCAGGGCCACTGCCGAGGTATCGCTAAAGTCGGTCGGAACCAGAATTTTACGAAGTTCGATCATCGGCTACCTTGCTCGGCGGAAAACGGGGTGAACCGGACTTAGAAGCCTGAAATGACCGCGTGCTAACCGGCGGCCACCTCGACAAATACCTTCAAAGCCTGTTTGTCTTCGACGAGCGCTTGCATCATCTGTTTATAGCCGGTTAGCCCCGCGATGGGCGTGGTCAGGATTTTTTGCGTCACGCCTGGAAACATCATCTCGCCCAGAGCCAGATCGCGAATGCCCGACTCAAAATGGGTCCGGTTGCCATTGACCGAACCGACCAGCAGTTTGTTTCCGAGCACCCATTCCAAGTTGATTTTGTCCGAAGGGACGCCGTCGATTTTGGTGTTTCCGCCCGTCACCCCCGTCCAGACCAGCACGCCATTGAGGCCTAGCACTTCCATGGCCTGAAAAGCCAGCGCGCTCGAACCGGTCGCGTCAACGATCAGATCAGGCTTTCCTTGCTTGGCGGCCAATTCCTTCAGCGGCGTGACTTCGGTGCTGATGTAGTGGGCGCCATAGCCCTCGACGATTTCCGATTTCAGGTTTTTCGGCTTGCCGCGAGCCAGCGTAAAGACCTCGAGACCGCGGAGCCGCAGCACAAGCGTGGTCAGCAGGCCGATTTGCCCTGCGCCCATCACAAAGGCCATTTGCGGCCGCCAAACTTTTAATCGCCGCTGACACTCGTAGGCTTGCAGAACCGCTTTCGCCGCGCAGCTCATCGGTTCGGCCAGCACGTGCAAATGCTTTAAGCCGTCCGGCATCCGTACGATGTATTCAAGGTCATCGACGTAATACTCCGTCAAATAGCCATGCCGCAGGTTGATCCCCCGCTCGTAATAGGTCTCCTCGCTCGTCATGTCGTTGGTGCCGATCAGGTCGTAGATCGAGTTTCCCGGCCGGCGGACCGTCGCGGTGACATAATCACCCGGCTTGACGCTCTTCACGTTCGCGCCGACCGCCTCGACCACGCCAAACGACTCATGGCCCAGGATGAGATACTCGAAGCCGAGCGGACAGTTGCCGTATTGGCCTTCGTTGATTTCCTTGTCCGTCGCATCAACGCCGACCTTCAACACGCGGACCAAAACACCGCGCCCGTTCGGCACGTCGTCGACTTTCGGCATCGGCGCATCGACCAAGTGGACCGAATTTTTTTCGGCCGGATGGGCCGCAGTTCGAGCTTTAACCGCTATCGCTTTCATCGTCGGGCAGGTCCTGTGGGCTGAGCGCTCTCGGTGGGCAGAAATCCGGGGGCGCGAAACCGCTCGCCCGGATCAGAGCAATTTACCGCCGCCGAATCGGCTTGTACAGGAGTTGGCCAGCGGTTCGGCAGCCGCGCTCATTCCCATTGATAAGAATCATTGCGCGGTTTCCACGGCCGTCGCCCGATTCTCTTCCCGACGGGGACCGTTTGAAGACGTGGCTGTCTTTCGACCCGCAGTCTTTCCATCGCTCCGCGGAATGCGAATCGGCCGCTCCAGAAGTTATAGCAGCGGCGGACTCACCGCGATTCCATCGCGCCCATGTTGCGCGGCTGGCCAGTCGATTCTAGCACGGACATCCAGAGATCGCCGTTGGGATCGACCTGATTACGCTCGCGAATGGCCAAGCCTATCGGCACATGGACGAACCGGCCATTCCAGCGGCCGACGACCATCTCGGTCCGCCCGCTCATGGCGGCATGCACGGCGTTATGCGCCAAGCGAATGCAATACGCCGCATCGAACGGATTAGCCGGCACGCTGCGAATGTTGTAGCTCGGATCGATGTACTTCAAGTTCAACTCCATCCGCAATTCTTGAAAATGAGCCGAGATCCGCTGCTTCAAGAACAGACCAATGTCATGGAGCTTAAGATTGCCCGAGGCGTCTCTCTCCAGCGAGGCTTGCGTAAACAGATGTTGTCCGGCTCCTTCAGCGACAACAATCACGGCATGGCCCGACTTTTCTAATTGGCGCTGCAGGCACGCGAGCAATCCCTGGGGGCCGTCGAGTTCAAATTCGACTTCCGGAATCAGCACGAGATTGGCATCATTTTGTGCGAGCGACGCGTAACAAGCGATAAATCCCGAGTGGCGGCCCATGAGCTTCACCAAGCCGACGCCATTCGGCGAGGCCTCGGCCTCGACGTGGGCGGCGGCGATGCTTTTGGCGGCGATCGAAAACGCCGTTTGAAAGCCGAAGCTCTGATCGATGAACAGAATGTCGTTGTCGATCGTTTTCGGGATGCCGATGACCGCAATTCTGTGGTTCATCCGCTCGGCCGCCTGGACCACCCGAGTAGCGCCGCGGAGAGATCCATCGCCGCCGATCACAAACAGAACGTTGATGTTCATCCGGTCGAGACATTCGACAATCGCTTCGGGATCCTGCTCGCCGCGCGAGGTTCCCAGGATCGTGCCTCCCAGTTCGTTGATGCGATTGACGCGATCGGGGGTGAGTTCGACCATCTCGCGCTGATAATGCGAGATAAAACCTTGAAACCCGTGTGAAAATCCAAAAATGTGCTTCACGCGATAATGAAAATGAAGCTCCATCACGAGCGCGCGGATGACATTGTTGATGCCAGGGCAAAGCCCTCCGCAGGTGACAATGCCGACCCGCAGCTTCGAGGGGTCGAAGTAGATTTGCTTGCGGGCGCCCGCCGGCTCGAAGCCGAGCAGCCCGTCTAGCCCGCCGACGCGGGCGCGGAGTGCGCTGGCGGTGTCGTCAAACAGAACCCGGTCGGATTCGTCAACATTGTTCAGCGAGGGGAGTCGCCCTTCCAACAGCGGAGCCAGCGGCGAAACGACCCGGCACGGGCCGAGATTCCGCACGACCAAATCAGCGGGAAGCATGGGATTTCCACTTCGGCTCAAAGTAAGACGAACCGGCGTTCCTGGCCGGCATGTGCCGTTTGCGGCCAAATTGGTCCTCTTGCTTCACATCTCATACCAGAGCGCTCAGAATTGCTGAAAACCGCTCGCCGCCCGTGCGGTAATCGACTGTCGGCCAATGAGATAGCGAATTTGGCGTCTTGCGGCAAACGGACGAAAGCCGTCCCGGTGGCTCGCGGCGCTGCGCGGGATTTGGGCAGTCTCGAGCGCCGGCCTGTTTCAAGGCAAGGCAGCCGAGCTATCGCCAAAAGGCGTCCGACCGCGCGCTAAAACCGCGCCGTTTGCAGATTCCACGCGCGCGGAAATGGTTTGGCGCCGGGGCGCGGATGGCGTTGCGGCCCGTTCATTTGGCGCCGAAGCCGTCGGTGTCGAAAACGCGGACCCGTTTCCAGTTCGCCTTGTTTTCTTGGATGAACTCGAGGTGCCGCGGTGCAGTCTGATACGCATCGTGCGACGCCCGGTCGCGGAACGTGACGTGCAAACCGACGTCCCAATCGCGATCGTTCACCTCGCGGTCAAGACTGGCGACGCCACCGACGGCGAAGAACAACGTCCCGGGATGATCGGTCAGATATTTTTGGCAAGCGGCAATCAGCTTTGCGCGGCTTTCGGGCGTGCTGTCGTGCAAGGCAAAGTACACGTCATGTACAAGCATGGTTTCGGCTTTCGCCGAGTCGGGGGCCATCTGAAAACTCCTTGAACAGAAAGGGGCGGCTCCGGCTTCTCCGATTCAGCGGCTCCCGGTTAAGGAACGCTGATCTCCGGCGAGTTTTTCAGCTCGCGCGGACGATACGCGGGCGGCCCGAGCAAGGCTTCGATTTCTTCTTCGTCCAAAATCTCGCTTTCCTCGAGCGCCGCGGCCAACTTATCGAGATCGGAGCGGTGGTCAGACAACAGCTGGCTGGCCCGCTCGGCCGCCGTGTGGATGATCTGCGAAACCTCTTCGTCGATGACGCAGGCGGTGTGTTCGCTGTACTCGCGATGTTCCGAAATCTCACGGCCCAAGAAGGGATGCTCTTCGCTCGTCCGATAGGACACGGGTCCCAGACGTTCGCTCATTCCCCAGTTCGCCACCATGCGCCGGGCGAGCTTCGTCACCTGGGTCAGGTCGTTTTCCGCGCCGGCGGAATACTCGTTGAAGACCAGTTTTTCCGCCGCGCGGCCTCCCAGCGTGAACACGAGCCGATTGTGCAATTCGGTTTCGCCGATGCTCATCTTGTCTTCCTCGGGCAGCAACTGCGTCACGCCGAGCGCTCGGCCGCGAGGGATAATCGTCACCTTATGCAGGCGATCGGTCCCTGGCAGAAGCCACGCCAGCAGCGCATGGCCCGACTCGTGATATGCGGTCATCCGTTTCTCTTTGTCGTTCAAGATTTCTTCGCGCTTCGGGCCCATCAGGATTTTGTCTCGAGCGTATTCGAAATCGTCCATTTCGACGGAATCCTTGCCGTTGCGCGTGGCCCACAGGGCCGCTTCATTGACCAAATTGCGAATGTCGGCGCCGGTCAGACCGACGCTGCCGGCCGCAAGCCGATCTAAATTCACATTGGGGGCCAGCGGAACATTGCGCGTATGGACGCGGAAGATCGCGACCCGGCCTTTGAAATTGGGCCGATCGACCGTGACGTGCCGGTCAAAGCGGCCAGGCCGCAACAACGCCGGATCGAGGACGTCCGGGCGATTGGTGGCGGCCAGCACGATCACCGATTCGGTTTGGCTAAAGCCGTCCATTTCGCTGAGAATCTGGTTGAGCGTTTGCTCGCGCTCGTCGTGGCCGCCGCCCAGTCCCGCCCCGCGATGGCGACCGATTGCGTCAATCTCATCGATAAACAGAATGCAAGGGGAGTTCTCTTTCGCGGTCCGAAACATATCGCGGACGCGGCTGGCGCCGACGCCGACGAACATCTGGATGAACTCCGACGCGCTGATCGAATAGAACGGCACGCCGGCTTCGCCCGCGACGGCGCGAGCGAGCAGCGTTTTTCCCGTCCCGGGCGGCCCCATCAACAGGACCCCTTTCGGGACGCGGCCGCCGAGGCGCTGAAAATTCTCCGGATTCTTGAGAAACTCGACAATTTCTTGGAGATCGTTCTTAACTCCCTCGAGGCCGGCCACGTCGGCAAAGGTGACGGGGCGCTTGGTCGCATCGTAGCGTTTGGCGGGGCTGCGAGAGAAACCGGATAGAATGCCGCCCCCCATAAACTGGTCGCGCGTTCGCCGCCACATGAAATAGACGCTGACAATCATGATGATAAACAGCGCATAGTAAGCCCAGAGAATCAGGTTGGAGCCGTCGGATTCTTTTTCCGCGCCGATGTGGACCTTCTTCGCTAGCAACTGATTCAGGAGTGTCGGCTCCTCGTTGATCGGCGGCAACGTGACGTAGAAATGGAGCGGCAGAAGTTCCGGCTTCGCCGGTTCTTTTTTCTTGGCCTGCTCTTCTGGCTTAGTCTTCTCTTCGGCCGTGCTCGTTGGCTTGGCAGTTTTCGATTCGCCCTTGTCGGCTTCGTGCGGCTTGGACTCCTCAGAGTCGATCGTCAGGTCCGGCTCCAACGGAGGGGGCGCCACGGGGCGCTTCTTGAATATCCCTTCGACGGTTTGCCCTTTGAATTCCACGCCCAGGATGTTATCGGCCGCGAGTTGATCGTGAAAAAAGTTGTAGGCGATCTCGCGCCGATCGACCCGGCTGTTCTGGTAGATCAAGATACCGACCAAGGCGATGCCCATGACAATGAGAACCAGGGTCGCATTGCTGGGCAGATTTCGCCGCGGCAGCGGTCCGTTCGGCGGCAGCGGGGTGGGCGGCAGCGGCCCAGGCGGCGGCAGCGGATCCGGCAGCGGCGGAAATTTTGGCGGGTCGGGCGTCTCGTCGGACATGGATGATTTTAGAGCAAGGGGAGGATGCAGCGGGATTCGCCCGACGCAGTTCGCCATAATAGCGAACCGGCCGTTTCTTCGCCATTGGCCGCGCCGGCCGCCGTCCCGCGACCACGCTGGCCGAGCCGAACCCTCAGGCCAATGCCGCCCGGCACTTGAGATACCACTGCACCTGCAGTTGGCCCGTGTCGCGAGGCAAGGCTTGCAGCAAATGCCGAATGGGCTGCGGTTCGTTCAAATCGACCAGCGCATGCAATCGCTCCGCCAACGCGGGCGGAATAAACCAACTCTCTTCCACCGGCAACTCGGCCGCGAGCGCTTCCAGCGCATGTTGCAAAATTTCCTCGAAAGAAAGTTGGCGGATCGCAGCACACTCGCTGGGTGTATAGCCGCTCGAGAGGAGCCGCCATGTCCAATAATACGGGGGGCGTGCCGATTCGTCCAACGCCGCGTCTCCGCTCCGCGGCGCTCCGGCGGCCGCCAGCCGAGTCACCGCTGCCGAACCCCGCGGTACCGCGGTCGAAGTCGCGGGAGTCGCCCCGTTTTCAGACGGCTCTTGCCAACCGCCATCCAAATCGCGCCCTTGCTCCGACTCGCGCACGCTGGGCAGTGCGGATGAAGATTCCGCGGGCGGTGGCCGCTGGGAAACGACCTTCACGGAGGGAACCGGCGGCGGTGGTGGCACCGGCGTAGATTGCGCGCTGCGCGGCGCGGGAGACCCAGCGCTCGCAGGTCCATTGAGCTTCAGATATAAATCGGCCCGCACCGGCACATGCCCTGCTAACTCCTGCTTGCCTTGCATGACGGCCACGCCCGACTCGGTCAAGCGCGCGATCGGCCGGTAGCGTTCGACTTCGATCTGCTCGACGTGGCCCATGCCGATGAGCGCGTCAATGAGTTCGGCCACTTCTTCTTGCTTCAGATGGCTCAGCAGCCCGTACGTGCTTAGCTGTGTTAAGCGCCACTTGGACATCTCGGTGGCCTTGGAGCCGCAGAGCATTTTAGCGACGGCCGTTTTTCCCAATCCGCGTCCTTCGCCGAAGCGATCCTGACAGCGAGCAACCCCCGCCAAAGTCTTGCGAACGGTCTCGACGAGCTGAGGAGAAACCGCCGACAACGCCGCCACCGGCGCGGCCGCGCGCGGCGGCGAGGCGCCGGCGCAATTATCGCAGTGGCCGCAGACGGTCGCCGCCGGATCGCCAAAATACTGGAGAATCTCCCATTGGCGGCAATGGCGGCTGCGGGCAAAATTCAGGACCCGATCAAGGCGGTCAAACTCGGCGTTTTTACGCTTCTCCAAGTTTTCGAAATCGACCGGAACTTCGTCAAATTCCAAGTCGCGGCGGACCACGCGAATTGCGCGGCCGCGAAACGGCGGTACAAAGTCGAAACACTCGAGCTCTTTCAACTCTTTAATCGCCTTCATCAAGGCGGGGGACTCTAACTCGGTTTCTTGCGCCAAGTTGCGCAATTGAAAATAAATCAGTTCGTGCCGGCGGCCGCCGACAATCCGCTCGATTGCACGCAGCACGCGACGTTTCGTCTTGGCCTGCGGCGGAAGCAAGTCCACCAACGTCGGCAGATCGCTCCGCAACCGGACGATCGCCATGTTCTGACTCGCTTCGAGGCGCTCCACGACTTTTGCCTTTTCGAGCAGCACCTCGCACGCCCGCACGCCGTCGCCGCCAATCGACAAACCAATCGCTTCCTTCACTTCTTCTTGGGTCATCTCGATCGGATCGTCTTCGACCTCGAGCAAGAATTCATAAACGGCTTGCACCGTTTCGCGAGCAGGGTACGCATTCTCGATGAAAAACTCATGGATAATTCGGTCGCCGGGCGAGAACAACAGCAAGCAATGCGCCGGCAAGCCGTCGCGGCCGGCGCGCCCCGCCTCTTGATAGTATCCTTCGAGACTGCCGGGCAGATTGTAATGGACGACGAACCGCACGTTGGCTTTGTCGATTCCCATTCCGAACGCGGTCGTGGCGACGATGATCTCGGCCTTGCCGGACATGAACAGGTCCTGCGCGCGGGTCCGATCTTCGCTGACCATTCCGGCATGATAGGCCAAGGCGCGGCGTTTGGTCCGTTGGCAAATGGTGTCCGCGACCTCTTCGCAGCGTTTGCGGCTGGAGGCATAGACAATCCCTGCCCCCGGCGTTTTCTCCAGAAAGCCGATCAGCGCATCGTCTTTTTCGCGCTGGCTCCCCGTTCGTTGAATCTCATAGAACAAATTTGGCCGCGCGAAGCCGGTGACAATCGCCTGCGGAGCTTGCAGATTGAGCAATCCCACGATGTCTTTGCGGACCGCGGCGGTCGCGGTCGCAGTCAGCGCGATGGTCGGCGGCTGGCCCAACTGAGCGCGAAACTGCCCCAGCCGCGCATAGTCGGGCCGAAAGTCGTGCCCCCATTCGCTGATGCAATGGGCCTCGTCGATCGCCAACAGCTTGATTTTCGTCGACCGCAAGGACTCCAAAAAACGGCTGCTGCGGAAGCGCTCGGGCACCACGTACACGAGTTCAAATTCGCCGGCGGCGATCCCCGCCAGACGCTCGGATTGTTCGTCAGGCGTCAGTGTGCTGTTGATGAACGTCGCTCGAATTCCTAATTCAACCAGGCTGTCGACCTGGTCCTTCATCAGGGCGATGAGCGGCGAAACGACGAGCGTTACCCCTTCGCCCAGCAGGGCGGGCAACTGGTAGCAGAGGCTCTTGCCCCCGCCGGTGGGCATTACGCAGAGGCAATCGCGGCCTGCCAGAACCGCTTCGATCACTTCGCGCTGGCCCGGGCGAAAGTGGGTCAGCCCGAAGCGCGGGAGCAGAGCGTCGATTTGCGAAACGTCTTCCATGAACATCTCCGCGCGGCCAACGAGCGACGCGATTAAGGGGAAGGAGGACAACGGCGAGCCGCATGAAATTGCCAACTTGCCGCCTCCTCGGCTGCGACTTTTGCTGGTGCTCCGCAGTTTTTCAAGTGGTGATCGTGGCTTCAACCGTCCTTCGACCGATGCGGCGAATCGCTTCAAAACGGCTCGGCGCTGGGATGCGCGGCGCGCCCGCGACCGAACTATTTGTTCGAGGTCATGGTGGTTTCGTGGCCGTTTTCGAACGTCCGCGTGAACGTGGGCTGGCCGGCGTCGTTGAAATCGATTTCCTTGCCATTTTTTTTGCCGAGTTTGAATTCGACTTCATGGACTTTTTTGCCTTGGGCGCTCCATTCGGTAATGACGCCATCGTATTTGCCGTCGACGAAGTGCCCTTCAGCCCGTTTTTGACCATTCGGAAAGAATTCAACCCGCGGACCATTGGCGATGCCGTTGCGCACTTCGGACTGCACGAGGGGCTGCTTGCCGGTCGCGTCATATTGGGTGCAAGTCCCATCTTTTTTGTTGTGCAAATAGGTCGCCGTTTCGCTCTTCGTGCCATCTTCACGAAAAACCGTGCAAGCCCCCTCGAGTTGGCCATGCTCGTAATGTTCAGACCGCGCGAGCTGTCCATTCGCGAAAAAGAAACTCCAATCTCCCGAGCGGCGGCCGCTTTCGTACTGGCCCTTCAGCGAAGGAATGCCGCTTTCGTAGAACTCCTCATATAAACCATGATTTAACGTCACGTCGCCCGAATAGCGGCGAACACTGCGGCGGCGTTTCACATTGCCGTTGCCATAGAGATCCTGCTCGACCGTTTCCGACTCCAACACAGCGTGAGCAGGCACCAGGCTCGCCTCGGCGGCGGCAGTGGTGACAGCGGCCGGCTGCACCGCGGGCACAGGAGTCTGCGGCGGTTGCGCCGTGTCCGCGGTGGACGTTTTGTCGCAGCCTCCCAGCAACAGCACCAACACGATCACCAGCGGGCCTAAACCGGTCAGGACGCTCAGTCCGCGCGCGTCACCAGCGGCGCTCGACGGCAGCGGCGGCAGTTGATTGAAACAGGTCATCTACTTTCGTGGTTACTGCTCAATGCAGTTTCGCAGGGAATGGAAAGGCCGAGCCGGACTGGATATTCGCGATATTGTCGGTGGGTTGCATTTCACCAGCCGCCTCCTTCTAATATCGCACAATCGCCCCCTTTCGTCCACGTTCCAATCGCGCGGTCGAGCCGCGTCTCTCTGCGCGAGCCTCTTCGCCGCGCCCGCTCGGCAACGCCCGCTGATGATCAAATCGACCGCGCCGCCGTCC